>CBFGXY010000282.1:0-3129 GCA_965652945.1 uncultured bacterium | reverse complement strand
CTTGAGGTCTCTCCGCCGCTGAGCAACTTCATTCAATACCATAATTGGCGATTCCGCTCCCCCTGGAATGTGCCGATGTCAACGAAGACCTCGCTCGGAATCAACGCCGATTACGGCTACGTTGGATCTCTGACGGGTGATCGCGTCGATTTTGAGCGCTTCGTAATCGGTGGGTCTCCTTTCGATACGCAGTATTCGGGGGCGAACTATTTCCGCGATTTCATATACATGCGAGGATATCCCTCTACGGCCATCAGCCCGAGGTTCGAAGGCGATGCGGTGGGCGGTACGATCCTCAATAAGTATGGTGCCGAGCTTCGTTGGATCGCTGTCCAGTCGCCGCAGCTGAGTGCATCTCCGTATTTATTTGCCGAAGCGGGTAATACCTGGGATAGCTTCAGCACCTATAATCCGTCTCAGCTCTTTCGATCGGCGGGTGCCGGAATCCGCCTGTTCCTGCCCATTGTGGGAATGCTCGAACTGGCTTACAGCTATAATTTCGATGAGTTCGTACCGGTGCAAAGGTCGCAGCACGACGGATCGAGGCGCTGGTTCTTCCAGTTTACGCTGGGACAGGGATTCAATCAGTAGTCTGATTGTACACGATATTGTACATGGCCAGTCAATTCCGACGAATGATCATGCGAACACAATCGCTTAAAATAGCAGCATTGTTCACCGTTCTGGGTGTGTTTTTGCTGCAGGGGGCGCATGCCCAACAACGAATCGGTCATGTCGATTCGGAGCTGATTCTGAGCCGTACGCCCGAATTTACCAATGTTCAGCAGCAAATCGATCGCCTTGCCCAGCAGTGGCGGCAGGAGCTCGAGGAGGAGCGCCAGGCGCTGGACGAGATGTTTCGGGAGTATCAGGCACGTGAGTTGCTTTACACACAGGAAGAACGGCAGCGTCGCCAGGAGGACATCGTCCGAGCGGAAGAAGATCTGGAACGACTTCGGATGCGCTATTTCGGACCCGAGGGCGAGCTGTTTCAACAGCAGGATAATCTGATGCGACCGATACAGGAACGAATCCTTGAAGCAATCGAAAACGTGGCCACACGAGATGGCTATGATTATGTGTTCGATCGCAAGGGCGACTTTCTGTTTATGTTCGCGAGAGAACAGTATGATCTGACTGACGAGGTACTAGTCGAACTCGGCATCGATCTTGACACCAACTGAGGCAGTAGGAAGGAAGCACGTGCGTAGGAGCCTCGAGCGTAGCTATTTCCCAAACGAGAACATCATGACCAATTCAATGCGTATCGGTACCCTTTCAATCATTCTGGCGGCACTGTTCGCTCTTCCCGCCATGACGGGCTCGGCGCAGGCCCAGGCACAGGGTCTGAAGGTCGGCTACACCGATCATGAGATCATCATCGTAAATATGCCTCAGTATCGCGACGTGCAGTCGCAGTTGGAGCAGCACTTCCGTGGCGGTCAGCAGGAAATGCAGGCGATGTATCAGGATTATCAGGAGAAGCTTGATCGCTATCAGCGTCAGCAGGCGCTGCTCAATGAGGACCGGCGCAGCGAACGAGAGCAGGAGCTGATGGACCTCCAGCAGCAGATTCAGGAGTCGGCTGCTCAGAAAGAGCAGGAGTTGGCTCAGCGCGAGGCGGAGCTCATGTCGCCGCTCTTCGAGCAGGTCCAGAATGCCATTGACCAGGTTGCACGGCAGCAGGGGCTCGACCTCGTACTGCGTGCAAATGCCGGCAATCAGCCGCTCATCCTCTATGTCAACCCCAGCACGGTAAGCGATATCACAATGGACGTGGCACGCCGACTGGGCATCGATGTGGACGAAGCCGGAAACTAATCCGCACGGCCAAACTAATCCGGGTATCTGTCTAATGACAGGTACCCGTTTTTTGTTGTATCACCTCGGCACGTCGAGAGTGATATATTGCCACGCGGTCACGACTAACACACCCGATTCATGAGCACTCAAACGGTACAACGCGAGCCAATCAATACCCCGCGTGTGACGACGCAGACGCTTCAGGAGCTCAAGCAGAAGAAGATCCCTATCTCGATGCTCACCGCATACGACTATACCAGTGCACGCATTCTGGACAGTGCCGGAGTCGACGTCCTGCTGGTGGGTGACTCGGCATCCAATGTGATGGCGGGTTACGAGACGACGTTGCCGATGACACTCGACCACATGATCTATCATGCGCAATGCGTGATCAGGGGAGTTTCGCGTGCACTCGTCGTTGTGGACCTGCCCTTTGGCACGTATCAAGGGAACTCTCGTGAGGCGCTCGCAAGTGCGATCCGCGTTATGAAAGAAGCCTCGGCTCATGCGGTGAAGGTCGAAGGGGGGGAGGCCGTCCTGCAAACCGTCGAGCGGATCCTGACGGCGGGAATCCCCGTGATGGGTCACCTCGGGCTGACCCCTCAAAGCATTTATAAGTTCGGCACGTACAAGGTGCGTGCAAGTGAGGATGAAGAAGCGGAACAGCTGAAGAAGGATGCCCTCGCGCTCCAGGAAGCAGGATGCTTCGCAATCGTACTTGAGAAGATTCCGGCTCGATTAGCAAAGGAAGTAAGCGAGGCGTTAACCATTCCGACAATCGGCATCGGTGCGGGTGTATCGACCGACGGACAGGTCCTTGTCATGCATGATGCCCTTGGACTGACGATGGACTTCAATCCCCGTTTTGTGCGCCGGTACGCCCGGCTGGCCGATGAGATGACGCGCGCCATAGAGGAATATGTAGATGATGTACGTGCGCGACGATTCCCTTCCGAGGAGGAGAGCTATTGATGGATCGCAGTAAAACAAACGAACACGAACGGCCGCTCATTCTCATCTGTAATGACGATGGGATCGGTGCTCCCGGCATCGTTGCACTTGCTGCTGCAATGGAAGGGCTGGGCGATCTGTACGTGGTCGCTCCGATCGATGAGCAAAGTGCGGTCGGACACGCCATAACGGTTCGTAATCCGGTTCGGGCCACGACGTATCCGTTCAAGGTGCCGTCTGGGGAAATTCCGGCCTACGCGGTGACCGGCACGCCGGCCGACTGCGTGAAGCTTGCGGAGAACCAGCTTCTTCCACGTCGCCCTGACCTAGTCGTGAGCGGAATCAACCGGGGGCCGAACACGGCTGTGAACGTCA
>CBFGXY010000281.1:0-3131 GCA_965652945.1 uncultured bacterium | reverse complement strand
GTGAAGCGACAAGCCGTCTTACCTCGCTGGGCCTGCATGCCGGAGAACTGCGGCCCGACTCGATCCCTTCTCAGTATGCCAACACGATTACACGCCAGCAACCGCAACCAGGCGATTCACTGGCGCGTGGCGGAGAGGTCAGACTCTGGTACAGCACCGGATATGGCTCATCGTACGTATCGGTCCCTGATGTAGCGGGAATGACCATAGCGGAGGCGGGCGAGGTGCTCCTCGAATCCAAACTTCGGTACGTGGTGATCGGTGGAGGAGACGTTGACGACTCTCAGCTCAGAGTACAGCGGCAGAGTCGTGAGCCAGGGACGCGCGTACGGGAAGGCTTCGAAATTCGCCTGTTCGTCGGAGATGAAGAGAGTGATGAGGAACGGATTGAGTACTGACCGTTCCGAGACCACTCCCTTTTCTCACTCCTCTATATATATAGCGAGGCCGTCTCCGGCGCGTACCGATATTCGCTCGCGATGCTTCGTCTGAATCGACCGACCGACGTAGTCGGGGCGGATCGGATACTCCCGGTGCCCACGATCGACGAGAACGGCCAATTGGATTGAATGAGGACGCCCGAAGCGCACCAGGGCATCGAGAGCGGCACGAATCGTACGCCCTGTAAAGAGAACATCATCGACCAGCACCACATCGCGATCGGTGACGTCGACCATCATATGGGAGGCATCATCGACCGCTTCATCTGAAGGCAGATCATCTCGGAAAGGAGCGGTATCGAGTTGATTGACGTCGATCTTGCTTCCACTGATACTCTCCAGTCGCCCGGCCAGCGCTTCGGCTACGGTCACACCCCGCCGCAGAATTCCCACCACTACGACGTTCTCGAGTCCGGCATTCCTTTCGACGATCTCATATGCCATCCGTGTCAGCGCCCGCTCGACACGTTCCTTTCCAAGGACCAACGTTTCAACCATTCGAGGCGCCCTTATTGAAACATCGCCTTGATGCTGCCCCACGTTCTACGTAGCGCCGTCGATGTATACTCGGCCGATACCTGCTCGAAGGTCATGCGCTCGCCGCTTATCATGACCGCCTCCAGAGAATAGGTGACCATCTCGGAGGCGTCCTTGAAGACCTGCGTGTCTCGATATTCGTAGGTATGCCCAACGCCTCTCGGTCGAATGGTTTGTACCATCACAAACCGATCATCGCTCAGCGGCGTCTTTCGGTAGAGTTCGTAGTGCTTCAGATCCGATTCGTTTGCGGCCTGCCACCTGAGCACGAACGCTGACTCCTCCTTCTCGATACGAAAGTAATCGAGTTGAACGCCGGATGACGCTGCTACGACGAGCAGCGCGAGAACAGCAAGAAGGGATGTGGAAGCCCACTTAGGCATGAACGATGAGTTGCGATCTCTCGATTATTAATCGCGGGATCCTCTAATAAATAAAACTTCCCCGTCTCGTACAAGCACAATCGACATGCCCACTTCACGCATTCTGTGTTGCGGCGACTTTATTTGGGCACGCCTCACGCATGCAGTTACCGTACATATGGAGTGAATGATGTCTGATTTTGAACTTGTAAATCTCGGCGACCATCTCCTGAATGCTCTGGATACGCGGGTCGCAGAACTCGAAAAGTTCGTTGCAGTCGACGCAAATCAAATGGTCATGCTGCCAGTAACTGTAGGCACGTTCATATTTTGCCTGGCTGTTGCCAAACTGGTGTCGAACCACCAGATCGCAGGCAATCAGTAGATCCAGAGTGTTGTACACCGTCGCCCGGCTGACTCTGGCGCCCTTCTGCTTCATCCGCATGTACAGCGCATCGGCATCGATGTGTTCGCCGGTGCCATAAATCTCTTCTAAAACGGCAAACCTCTCCGGCGTCTGGCGCTGACCGCGCTCTCGGAGAAAATCCGAGAACACCTTACGGACTTCATCAAGCTGTTGGAATGGAGGAGAAGACATGGCACGCACGTGCAAACATTTATATAAATTTGGAATATCGCTACCCGGCGGCAATGCCGCGGTTCCGATTAGCGTGGAATCAGCCGCAGGGTCTCTGCCCACACTTCCTCCTCCACATCCTCGAGGGTCCTTTCCGCGTCGACGATATGGACCCGGCCTGGCTCGGACTTCGCGATCTCGTCATAGGCATCGGCAACATCCCGAAAGAATGACCGGCCACCGCTTTCCATACGATCGGTCTGATCATCTGAACGCCGTGCGCGCCGCTGACGGGCCACTTCCGGATCGACACGGAAATAGAACGTTCGATCAGGTACCAGACCATCCGTTACATGCTCATGGAACGCTCGCATCCACTCGAGACTTTCCAGGTTGCGCCCACCGCCCTGATATGCAGTGGTCGAGTCGAAAAAGCGGTCTGCGATAACAATCGTGCCCTTCTCGAGCGCAGGACGGATCGATTGTCTGACGAGTTGTGCCCGTGCCGCGGAGAACAGGAGAAGTTCGGCGCGCGGATGTATTTCCAATGATGGATCGAGCAGCAGTGAACGGATACGTTCCGAGAGTGCGGTCCCGCCCGGTTCACGGACCAGCATGGCAGAGTATCCCTGCGCCAACAATCGCTTTAATAAGCGGTTGGCGTGCGTCGATTTTCCACTCCCATCAATTCCCTCAAACGACAGGAACAACATAAGACGATCTTCGAATAGGAATCTTTCACGCGTCGGGCGGAGCATCGACTTGCGCCTTGAGATCATTGCGCTTCGGTCGATGCCCACGTATAATACGCGAACCTTTTTTGTATTGTAGCTTTTGAGTGACGACGTTTTACCAGATCCATCCCGCGTCGATGCCTGCGGGGGTTGGAACTTAAACCGGCGACCGGAGGAGCATGTTTAACTTCGATTTCAGTGACTTCGAAGATTCGGCCGATGAGTCGCGCATGATCGATCTCATCGCACGCTTCGAGTCTCAGGACGAGTCGACTTACTTCGACTCGGATATTCTCGAGGAAATTTCGACATATTACTTCGAGCGAGGCCGGCTTGAGGATTCGCTGAGAGTAATTGATCGGCTCCTTCAGCAGCAGGCATACTCGTCTGATGCGTGGATGCGTCGGGGCGTATTATTGAACCACCTCGACCGGCACGAGGAATCGCTTGATGCTTACAATCGCGCCTTAGCGCTCAACCC
>CBFGXY010000280.1:0-3137 GCA_965652945.1 uncultured bacterium | reverse complement strand
GTTGTCACTTCGGGATACCGCGTTCGCAGCATTTCTGCTACGACCTCCATTCGCTCGGTATTGTAGCCGTTGGTGACGAGGTTCACCATCCACTCCCCCGTCCGCTGCCCAATCCGAATCACGAGGTGACGAAGGAATCCGGTGTGTTTGCGGATATCCCACGGCTTCCAGTCGTGAGCCTTGACGAGGGCACGGACATCATTCAACAGCTCGACGCTGCGAGGCGATTGCAGATGGCACTCCTTCAAATCGAGGACTTTATAAAAATTGCCGGGTACGTGCAGCCCGAGGGCGAAGTCGGTATCAAACTGAGAACCTGAGGCAATTTCCTCCGGGGTCAGCCATCTGTCAGCCGAGAAGGAGAACTCCATTTTATTGCGGTAATAGTACTGGTTCTCCGATCCCACTGTCGCACGCACGTCGACATTGTCAAATCCCCCATGATGCTCAAGCGCCTCACGAACACTATCGCGCTTGGCGTCGAGCTGCGCCTGGTAATCCACATGCTGCCATTTACAGCCGCCGCACGTGCCGAAGTAGAAACAGCGAGCCGTCGTTCTCAGGCTGCTCTCGTGGAGAACCTCTTCAATTCTTGCCTCAGCGTATCTCTTTTTCTTCCGAACTACGCGAGCTCGCACTCGGTCTCCCGGTACCGCACCGGGCACGAACACCACTCGGCCGTTCACATGGGCGAGTGACTTGCCTCGATCTGCAAACTTCTCGATCTCGACGTCTATGATGCTTCCTTTCTTCAATGTCTCAGATTGTGGAGTTGGATGTTCGGGCACACACCGGCCATAGCTGCCGGCAGGCGCCCGGCGGACTCGAGGACATACCGATCACCTGGATCGGATCAATTGGCTCTTGCTTCGCCTGTTTCCTCGACCGGCATCGATAGTCGGTCGGGTCGAAAGAAATCTGCGTCGTCATCGAGACCGTCGAAGCGTCGCAATGCCGTCAGACGCCCTTCATCGCGCGTAAGATTTCGAATGAGCGCGGCCTGTCGAAGAGCAAAAAAGCTGGAGAACGCCATCAGCAGATTCGCACCCGCCTTAGGGTGCCTCTTTATCAGCGTTTGAATATCCGGCTGGAAGATTCCGAGAACCCGTGTATCTTCGATTGCTCTGGCCGTTTCCATACGCCGAGCTCCCGGTAGCACGGCCAACTCCCCGAAGATCTCGCCTGTAGCTACCGATCGAACCTCGTGCAGACTCCCGTCGAATTCTTCAAGCACCAACCCTACGCGTCCGCGGGCGACAATGAATAGTCCGATACCGGGATCTCCATCGTAATAAATGAACTCATCGGGCCGATAATCACGTACATGAACGTAGTCGACGAGTGTGCGAAGTGTCCGATTCGGTAGTTCGGAGAAGTGCGGCACCATACGGAGTGTCTCGATTATCTCGAGCTCACGAGCATCAACCGGCCGCCTGAAAAGACGCCTGAGAACGAGTTGCAGATTCGGTTTCGCGACCACGGCGGGAGCGTGCAGATGGAGGTTTATAGGAGGCTCAGAATGTGTGACCAATTCCGAAATGAATCGTGGGATCGCGCAGTGCATCCGGGAAAAGTCCAATTCGTGCCGGATCATGCACCTTGTATGCCATATCGAGTCGAATGATCAGATAATCCCACGCAAGACGTAGCCCGATACCGGAGCCCACGCCAAACTCCTGCAGAAAACCGGGAAATCGAAATCGACCATCGTCGGATT
Source organism: uncultured bacterium (assembly GCA_965652945.1). GTDB lineage: Bacteria > Bacteroidota > Rhodothermia > Rhodothermales > CAZKDQ01 > CAZKDQ01. The sequence continues at coordinate 1,420 of CBFGXY010000280.1, read as the reverse complement.
GAGCCAGGCCCGTGCCGAATCCGGGATTACGTGGTCCGAACCACACATTCCCCGCGTCGACGAAGAGGGTGCTCAACCATTCCGCCGCCAGCAGGTTGCGAATCAGCGTTTGCCTGAGTTCGATACTCGTTTCGAACTTTACATCACCACCGAGGATGTTGGTAAGCTCCTCGCTTTCGGTGACTCCAAACCGAGCACCTCCGGGGCCCAGCAGTCGAAGGCCCCACCCTCGCACGCTCGATCCACCCCCGGCATAGAACCTCCTGTCGAATGGCACCACGTCGGATCCCCCCGTGGGGTGCGAGAATCCGACCACGAACTTCCCGGCCACAACGGTTCCCCTTCCCAGAGGTCGGTAGTTTCGAAGATCCATTAGAAATCGCACATACTGCCGATAGGCCAGACGACTCTCGCGGTCACCGCCGAAGAACGGCAGTCCGGGTAGGCTGCCTTCAAGCTCACCCGGCGTAAACAGGTGACGGTCGAGGAGATAGGGAAGGTTTCCGCCGATCTCGATTGACATTTCATGGCTATACCCCTGGTCGCGCACCAGTGGGTTCACCCGAGCCGATCGCAACGTATATCGAAGCGCGTTGTTGATCTGTGGCTGGGTGTAATCCTCAAGTATCTGGGCCCTCTGGAGAGGATCCAGTAACGGATCGCCATTTCCATTGTCTCCGATCACCCGGTCGAGAAACGCCGAGCGGAAGCCCGTCAGCGTATCGGGATTGCTGATGCTGAGATCGACGAGGTCGAGCCAGGAGGTTACGGTGGCACTGTGCTGTGCTTCCAGACGATAGAGTGCCGAGCCCCGACCGCGAATGATGAGGTTCAGGTTGTCGCGCCGAGCCGTCAGCAGATTGAACGAGAGGCGTGTCCGAGCGTCGTACAGGCCAAGTCTTCTGTCGATCCAGCCAAATGGCCGCACGAGGTAAGGCAGCGTGAGCGAGGTGCTAATCTCGGTCTGCGCGGAGGTAAAAAGCTTGGAGTCGACGTCGGCCGCGATGGAACCGCTCAGTCGCATCCGAAACATCTCTCCCCCTCCGAAGAGGTTCGCATTCTCATAGGTGAAACCGGCACCCGTGCCTATTTCATTCTCGACCCCGACCAGACCGCTTCGCTGCAGCATGAAGGTCTCAAATCGGATCTGGTGACGCGGACGCGTACGAAGATCTATTCGATGCGGAAGTACCGGGTTCTCGCCTTCTGCTCGCACCGTGTTGGATCCTAAACCAATGATATCGGAGAAAATGAACACTCCGGACCCTTCGAGGCGTCGTTTGGTGCCCAGCAGACGCGATTGGTTGTACCACTGTCCCGGCTCGAATTGGAGGCTCTGATACAACAGCCGCGGCTGCAGCCTGCCCTCCTCGGCAATCCTTACTGTCACTTCGCCGGTACCGACGGCAGCAGTGTCCGT
>CBFGXY010000279.1:0-3145 GCA_965652945.1 uncultured bacterium | reverse complement strand
ATCGGTGGAGGAAGGATCCTGGCAAAGGAAGTGTTATGGATGACACCTCCGGCCCGTGCCGCCATCAAAAACGATAACAGTGGCGAAATCTACCAGATGATGTGGGAGGGTGCCCAGCAAGGACAAATCACCCTCGAACAAGATCTCTTTCGGCTCATGCGGCAAGGACTGATCACCGCTGAGACCGCCATGAACTACGCAAACAACAAACGTCGCCTGCAGCAACTGGTGCGGTGACGGCCATGAGTTGAGAGACCGTTAACAGAGCTATGAAAACGAAACGATCGCCGAAACACGCGCTTGGAATTATGGTGACCAGCCGCACAGTCGAGGCTGTGTTGCTGCACCAGACGGAAGACGGACCCGCGGTCATACGCCGCTTCTCGCGCCAACGGGCTCTTCAGCAGGCCAACGTGCCCACGACGCCCAACCTGGAGGGTGAGGACTCCTCGGAAGACTTCACCATACAGTTCGGCGACGCCCCCGGCGGCTCGGAGATGTTTCTGAGCTCGGAGTTCAGTGTGGACGGGAACGAGGAGGGCTCTACTCTGCCGGTACCGTTCGATTTCGAGCTGGCGGATATTCTTTCGGAGTGCCGCGATGCGGGGTATGCCGACCCGGTCGTGGCGTTCGCCGTCGGTTCGAACGAGGTCGTGCAGCTCGAAATGCACGTGCCCACCGATGAAAAAAAGAAGCGTCCGGATCGTGGCAAGCTCCTGAAGCTGCTCAAGCAGCAGCATGATGCGCCCTTCGATGAAGAGCGGGTGTCGTTCATCGCCATGACCTCCTCTGACGAGGGCGAGTACCGGTACCTGGCGGTGATTCCGCGGGAGCACGATGTGGTCAGTGAGACGCTCCGGGTCTTCAAAACGCGCAAGGAACAGCGAATGCCGGCCGTGCGCCTGATGGACACGGAATCGAATCTTTTCCTGGGTCTGGCTCGAAGCGCGCTCAAGCTGCATCAGGAATTACCCGAGATTGTAGCAGATGATGAGGAGGCCGGTGACGAGAAGTCGCAGGTGACTCGTCCCTCACTCGATCCGGATGAGCCGAGAACGTCGCTGGTGGTGCGGGCGGGCGTCGAAGACACCATCGTGATGTTCATGCGCGGAGATGCACCGATGTACGTCGAGCGCCTCCGGTCTCTGACAAGTCTCGATGCACCGGAAACGATTTGCAGCCGGATTCTTCTTCAGCAGGATGAATATGGAGTCGGAGAGGTGCATCATGTGTTCGTCCTCAGTCAGGACCGAGAAGGCGAACTGGTGGAGAGCTTTAAGATGTTCTTCCCCGATGCCTGCGTCGAGCGCCTGACGGACCACGTACCGGCGCCGCCCTCGGGCTTCTCCGCGGATATTTCAGGCTGTACTTTCGTGCCTGCATCCGCCATCGCACTGCGGACATTGTCGGCACCCCGGTACGAAGGAGCGTTCGAGCCGGTCAACCTGGTTAAGCGGCGCTACACAAGACGCGCACCCAAACTGCCCTTCACATGGCACGTTGCGGTACTGTCCGTACTGCTGTTCGTGAGCGTGTTCTTCTTCGGGATCCGGTTCGCCAGCCAGCAATACACGATCCTCGACTACGAGCAGAGGCTGCGTTCGCATCCGCCCACGCTCGCCGATGCCGACATCCATGCCCTGCAGGCACGCATCGACAGCCTGCGCGGCACATCGTCGCGTTACCTGCACGCCCTCAACGTGCTCGACACCCTGATGGTCGGAAGCGACCGGTGGAGTCGCACCCTCGAGAAGACGTCCTCCGGCACCGCCTCCGTCAGCGGTATCTGGGTCGAGTCCTGGCGACCGGTCGGTCAGAACACCGTTCGGTTGAATGGAAACGCCACGGCTCGCGACCGCGTGGTTCGGCTCGCCGAACGAATGGAGGGCCACATCGAGTCGCTCACGTTCTCCGAAATCCGCGACTGGCCGGTGTACAGTTTCGTCATCGACATTCCGCTACCCGACGAATTGCCCGAGGCCGCGTCCTATCTGCGAGATCATGTCGATACGGAAACGGGGCATATAGTCGATCACCCTGTGGACGGTCATAACGGCGAAACGCCCGTCTCAAGAACCTCTTTCTGACGCGATAAAGCACAGATTAATCCCTGATTATCATGACGAACATTGGATATAACGTCCTGGTTTTGACCTTCTGCTGGATCGTGGCAATGGGAGGCGGTGTCTACATGACGTTCGTAAAACAGCCCGAGGAGCTCGATCGCGTAAAGAAAGCGGAGCAGGTCATCAGCATGAAGGAGGCCGAACTGACCGCGCTACTGGCTGAGGAGGTCGAATCCGAGCAGCTTGCAGAGATGGCCGTTCGAAAATGGAACGCACGCTACCGCTCGATTCCCAAGACGCTGACGAGTCCGGAAGTGGTCGCCTATATCACGGAACTGACCCCCAGCGGATTCGAGAACTTCGACGTCTCGTTCGACCGTACGACCACGCTCACCGATTACAGCTATCACACGTTTCGCGTGACGGGTCGGGGATACTTCAATAGCCTTTACCGGTTCGTGTGGGATATCGAAAACAGCCGGTCATTCTACCGCATGCGCGACCTGAATCTCGATCACATCGACCTCGTCAAGCAGGACCGCGATACGCAGAGAGAGCGCATGCAGGTCATGGTGTCGTTCTCCTTCACGGTGGAGGCCTACTTCGGGGGCATCGAAGGACTCAGTGCCGAAGACATGCGCCTCGCCGATGCCGATGCGGACGGCGGATTGCTCAGCGATGCACCCATGCCCGAGGTGCCGGATCATGTACTGCCGCAGCGCCGCCCGGACATCAACCCGTTCTTCCCCGTAATCATGGAGAACCTGCCGCCAAATACGAATAATCTGGTGGACCTCGATGCCGCCACGCTGATCTCGATCGCGGGTGACCGTGCGGTGTTTGCGTATGACTCGGGCTACCACTCGCTCAAAGTCGGCGATGCCGTCTATCTTGGTTACATTCAGGATATCGACCCGATGGAGGGAACGGTGTCGGCTCGCCTGAACCTGGGCGGTATCATCGACGACGTCCACCTCGAGCTCGAAACAGGAGAGCGGTTCCGACATGCGCTCGGTCCGACGATGCTCGCGCCGGTCTCGAACTAAAGCACCGAGAGCAACGCCCTATTCATTTTCCTG
>CBFGXY010000278.1:0-3157 GCA_965652945.1 uncultured bacterium | reverse complement strand
AGCGTTTTGAGTATCATTATGCCTATTTCCTGCCATGGAAAGATGCCATGGTGCAAGCGCTCGAAGAGCAGGGTGTGGAGGTGAAGTGTTTCGACGAACGGAACAATGCGCGCATTTTGATGGCTTCGCGAAGCGTACTCAAATACGCGAAACGAAAGAAGATAGATCTCATCCACGCCCACATGCCGATTGCAGGTGCGGTGGGTCGTTACGTGGGCCGGCGGCTCGGCATACCTGTCGTCTATAGCGAGCATAACCTCCAGGAGCGCTTCCATCCGGTCACTCGCATTCTGAATAAGAGAACGTGGAACTGGCAGTCGCAGGCAATTGCTGTCTCAGGTGATGTGGCCGATTCGATCCGAAGTCATCTCGGCTCAAAGGTGCCCGTCCGCGTCGTACTCAACGGCGTGGATGTTGACCATTTTTGTCGAAACGGATCCTCCGGCCCGAATGTGCGAAAGGAGTTTGGGATCGATGAGGACGCACCGATCATCGGTACGGTAGCCGTCTTCCGGACCCAGAAGCGCCTTGATCACTGGCTTACGGCCGCGCGACTCATCCGAGAAAAGGTCGATAACGTAAACTTTTTTGTCGTGGGCGACGGTCCCCTCAAGGACGAAGTGTTGGCCGCCATCAAAAAAGAAGGGCTTGAAGATGTCGTACACCTTCCAGGATTACGCGAAGACGTGCGGCCATTCCTCGGCGCAATGGACATCTATATGATGTCTTCGATTTTCGAAGGACTCCCGGTTGCGCTTCTGGAAGCAATGGCATTTGAATGTGCGCCCGTATGTACATCCGTCGGCGGCATTCCGGAGGTGGTTGTCTCGGGCGAAAATGGTATGCTCGTGCCGCCGGAGCGTCCCGCAGAACTGGCCGCCGCTGCAATATCCGTACTTAAAACTCCCGGACGGAGCCGCGAGCTCGGGCAGGCGGCGCGTCGAACCGTCATCGAGGGATTCAGCATGGAACGGATGACGCGAGAATTAGAGAACATCTACGATGAGGTACTCAGTGCAAACGACTGAGAAGCCTGACCTGCTCATCCGGAGAGGAAGTCTCGAGGAGACCGATCGTATCCTCGAACTGGTACGACTGAGTCTGGGCGAAGGACTTATTCCCCGCAGCGAAGCTTACTGGAGGTGGAAGCATTTCGAGAACCCCTTCGGTGACTCGCCCATCCTGCTTGCAGAACACGAGGGCAAACTGGTCGGACTCAGGGTCTTCATGCGGTGGGAATGGATCAAGGGCGGACGAACATTCCGAGCGGTGCGTGCGGTCGACACGGCAACCCACCCAGACTGGCGCGGCAAAGGAATCTTTTCACGCCTGACACGGCAACTGGTAGATGAAATGCGGGAGGAAGGAGTGGATTTCATTTTTAACACGCCAAATGAGCAGAGTCGACCGGGGTACCTGAAAATGGGATGGGAATCGGTAGGTCGAACGGATGTCTCGCTTCGGCCTCTCAGACCCTTTCGTATGGCCCGCGCATTCATCGGTCGAAAAAATGCCGCGGCCGAGCATGTCGAAATACCGTCGCCGCAATTTGAGACGGCCGAGGAAGCGTTCGCGAATCCTGGTCTCCGGGCTTTAACGGAATCAATAACCACGACAACGGAAAGCGGAGGCTACTCAACCCCCCTCAGTTGGGAGTACCTTCGCTGGCGATACGCTCATATTCCGGGCTTCACGTACCACGTTCTGCAGGAACATACGGAAGACGGCGGGGCCGCAGTTTTCTTTCGCTACAAAACGCAAGGTCAGCTTCTCGAGCTAAGGATCGGCGACATTATCATGGGCTCGAGTCGTGAGTCTGAGACCATTTTGAGCGGACTACTCAAGCTCCTCATCCGAAAAGCAGGAGCCGATTATACCTCCGCGATGCCGGTTGACGACCGGCAGAACAGGATTCTACGCCGTCAATTTTTCCTTCCTGCCGTCTCCATCGGGCCGATACTTACTGTCCGCCCACTAAACGAACTCTCCGCAGCCCCCTCCATCACAAGCAAAAAGAGCTGGCGCGCATCGACAGGCGCGCTGGAGCTTTTTTAACGAACGGACGGAGATGCGGAATGAAGGGCAAGGGGATGGGCGGTGCCGTTTGAAATCCTTTGATTCCGGCCCTCTGCCATATTCACGCCTTGCGCTGTACGACCGGCATGGTTTGCGCCATTGGCTCATAGAAACAACGTCTTGGCGTCGGACTTTACCGGATACTGCGATTATTATTAAATGAAGCACCACCTCCGCATGAGGCCGACCTGAATGACTGACCAATCCTTCCGCAACACCTTTGATAAGTTTAGCTCGAGGCTGGTCCACCTGCCCTGGGCCGTAGGATTAGTCTGGAAAGCCGCCGCGGGGTGGACTGTTGCCGGTCTTGTGATTCTCATCATCCAGGGACTGGTACCGGCAGGTACGGTCTACGTCACGAAACTCCTGGTCGACGCCGTCAATGCTGCGCTCGGCGCAGGGCTCTCGCGCGAGGCCGCCGAGCCGCTCATCGTGCCGGGTATCCTTATGGGCCTCCTGATGCTGAGCCAGCAGGGCCTTGGACGAATTGGCGCGTATGTCAACCTCGCGCAGGCCGAGCTGGTCGAGGACCACATCAAAACGCGCATCCACGATCAGGCGGGCTCGCTCGACCTCGGGTTTTTTGAGTCCACCGATTACTACGACCTCCTCAATCAGGCCAACAGCCAGGCGGGAAGCAGACCACTGCAACTCATCACCAGTCTTGGCTCGATTCTCCAGCACACGATTACACTCGTGGCCATAGCGGCGCTTCTTATCCCCTATGGTGTGTGGCTGCCCCTTGCACTCATCGTCACGACCGTCCCTGCTCTCTACGTCATCCTGCGCCATAACCAGCATCATTATCGCTGGTGGCACTCGCGCACCCCGGAGCGGCGGCAGACGAGCTATTATGACATGATGCTCACCCTGGACACTCCGGCAGCGGAGGTGCGCATCTTCGGTCTCAACAAGTATTTCCGAGACATGTACCGGGCGGTACGTGCGAAGCTGCGGAAAGAGAATCTGGATCTCGTAAAGCGTCAGAACATCGCGCGAATGTGGGCAGGACTCCTCAGCCTCGTTCTGTCGGCCGGAGTACTGATCGTCATTCTGACCCGCGCCATGCAGGGACGTTACA
>CBFGXY010000277.1:0-3160 GCA_965652945.1 uncultured bacterium | reverse complement strand
CTCGTCGTCAGGCGCCGGGGGCGGCCGCGCGGGATGCCCCACGACGTCCACATGTGCGCGTGCACGTCCACCCAGCCCGGGATGATCGTCTTGCCGGCGACGTCGATGACGCGCGCGCCGGCCGGCACGGCCAGCGACCCCGCGGGGCCGACCGCGGCGATGCGGTTGTTGGTGACCAGCACGTCGCCGCTCGCGATGACCTCGCTCCCCTTCATGGTGATGATGCGCGCGTTGGTCAGGGCCACCTGGCCGGAGGGGCGATCGAAATTGAGCGTCAGGTTGATCGGAATACCGGTCTCAACGGGCCCGGGCAGCTCCTCCGGCGCATCCGGCAGAAAGTCGAACGATTCGGTCAGGTCGCGCGTGAAGTACTCGGGTCCATAGGCCCAGTGCAGCCTCAGGCTATCGGACGACCAGTGCAGCGAGAATCCGGCGTCTCTGGTAACACGCGCTACCGGGAAGGCGCGCGTGTCCTTGCTTAGTTCTACTGCATTCCCCGCGCGAGGGAACGGAGCGATATAGGCATTGTGCAGGTCCGTGAAAGCAACCCACTTCCCGTCGGGGCTGGGAACCACATTGCCCGCGTACTTCATGGTGAAGTGCGTCCGTCGGTCACTGCCGTCAAGTGCGACGCTGTGGTAGGATTTCGACAGACCGCCTCCTGTCTGGAAGTATATCCGGTCGTCGTTTTCGCTGAACCGGGGCGCCGAGCCCGACTCCGTGACCAGCGTAGCCTCACCGCCGGAAGACGGCATGATGTAGATGCCGGTGTCGAGCCCGTGGATCTGTCCCAGAAGCGAATTACCTGAGCCGCGTCGGAACACGATCGTGCGTCCGTCTCGCGAATATTCGGGCGTGAAGTAATAGCCTTTCCGATCTGTCAGCTTCTGTTTGCCACTTCCATCGAGATTGACACGGTAAATGGCTCCGAGTTGATCATCGTCCCAAGTGCTGTACACGATGGATCGGCCGTCAGGAGCGAAGGATGGCGAGTACTCGTAGTGTGTGTCGTTTGTGATGCGGGTCGGCGTCCCGTTCGGCAGTGACATCCTCCACAAGTTGCCCGCGGCTTGAAATATGATCGTCCGGCCATCAGGTGCCGTAGCTACGTCACGTATCATCTTCGCCTGGAAACGGTCCGGGGCTACCTCTTGAGCGAACCGAACGGTTTCATGAACCTCGATCTCAACATCCGCCTCGAATGGAATCTGCCGAGCGGAACGGTTGGCTACATCGACGTTCCAGATCTTCCCCTCTGCCCAGATGATGATATTGTTGCCGTCGGGCGTCCACTGATAATTGGGATAGACGCCAAAAATCGCCCAGGCTTCCTGCTGGTCACGTGAAAGCCCATCCCAGATAGGGCGATGTGCGCCGGTCTCACGATCGTAGAGATACAGGACGGATTTCTCCCTGACGCGTCGAACGAAGGATATGTAGCGCCCGTCGGGCGACATTTGCGGCCTGACCGCCCCGCCTGCGCCGGTAATTCGATTCTTCAGATCCCCGGTTTCGAGATCCAGTTCGCGGATCACATATATCTGGCCGTTCGGATCCTTATTGTACTGAAACATGCCCCCGGGCGACATGTCTTCGCTGTAATACAGGTACTTTCCGTCGCGGCTGACCACCGGTTCCCCTGCATCCTGCTGATCGTTCTTGCGCTCAGTCAAGCGGATGCCCGATCCTCCGGAATGGTGATACATCCACATCTCGCCCGCACCCAGCGATCGTGTGGACGTAAAATGCTTGCGGGCGATCAGGTACTGACCATCCGGCGTCCATGTCGCGTTATTCACCAGTCGAAAATCCTCTCGCGTCACCTGTCGCGGATTCGACCCATCGCGATCCATCAACCAGATATTGTCACCGCCCGAACGATCGCTGGTGAAGCTGATCGTGCGTCCGTCCGGCGAAAAGCGCGGCTGGACGTCCAGTGAGTTGTCGCCTGCAAGCCGGCGTGCCCGCCCGCCTTCAATGGGCATGATATAAATGTCGCCCAGCAGGTCAAATACGATTTCCGTTCCATCCGGACTGACGTCCAGATTCATCCACGTACCCTCATCCGTCGTAAAATTTATGGTGGAGGTAGGGCCGTGAGCGGCGTTTACGTCCCAGGACTCCTCGCTCTCTGACTGAGCGAGCACAAGAGGAGCGACTAAAAGAGCAAGGAAGGATAGGAGGAGGGAGAGGCGCATCAACATGAGGACGAAGGAGGTTACCGGTGCGTTACGTTGGTAGCCCTCCCAACGCGCGATGCCCTGCTGTGGGTTCCTCTTTCGATGGCTGAGACGCTGATCTTGGAGCGGCGCGATTCGCTCATCGATTCTCTTAAGTACCGGATGGCGCAGCCGACTACGTCTGGACCGGCGGCAAGGTGACTCTATCTCACTTCCAGACCCCAGAATACTGCAGTTGGATTGCTCGGCGCCATCATCTCACCGATCCTCCACCTTAATGACGACCTCCACCTGTCTGCCGTCGCGCTCCACTTCGAGTTCGAGTTCATCCGAGCCAAGGTGGTAGGTCGCCTCGACCTCACTCCGCTCACGGTCGAGATCATCGCGTGTCCATCCCTGGCCGCGGACCAGTTCGTCGTAGTGAGCAAATACATCCTCAACATCGCGCATGTCGTAGGTGATTTCGATATCCCAATCCCGCTCGATCACTGACGTACGAGGAAGCATCGTCAGCCGATAACCGGGCGCATCACGTAGTGAGATCGCACCATGCGGACGACGGTCATCGATTTCCAACATTACCACAATTTGCCCGTCGTCGCGTTCAACATCAAGCTCAAGCCGGAGACCATCGCGGTTATAGTCGACCTCGAACTCATCGCGGTCCCGATCAACATTCACGCGCTGCCATCCCTGGTCGGTGATCTGACCGTCGTAGAAGTCGTAAATCGGCTGTACGTCACGCGTGCGGTACTCGATCTGGACGTCCCAATTCACTTCAGTTCGACTGGCATCGGGATAAGGATCCAGGGTGAGATCGGGGATTTCGACAGCAGTACGGGCCTGCGTGGGCGACGTATCGGCAGACGAGACGGTCAAGCCGGGAAGCGTAAGAAGGACGGTCAGTAAGACTACAAGAAGATGTTGCATAGGAAGTTTGTAACGTGGTCTGTGTGGTTTTTAACCAGCAACCCCCATCG
>CBFGXY010000276.1:0-3164 GCA_965652945.1 uncultured bacterium | reverse complement strand
GAGAGATCCTGGACTATTTGCGTCCTGCCACGCCGCTGCCGCAACTACGCGCAGATGACTCGAAGGGCTGAGTTCGCGCTCCACGTGAAGTCCACCGCGGTTCATGATTCCATCGGCGTGCTCTCGATACCCCGCGTGCGACCTGTGCGAGAGGTACCCCCGGCCATTCCACTGCTCCCCGGCAGCGGTCCCCGATATGCCCGCATAGTAATCTCCAAACGAGCCCATTCGAAACGTCGCTGCAGGCTCTTCATTGGGCTGAATCGATGAAAACCAAAGCGTTCCGGCCGATGCGTTCCCCCAGAACGTCGACGCCGGGCCCCGAATCACCTCGATTCTCCTCACCATAGAGGGATCGATAATTTCAGACATGGCCTGACCATCAGGGGCTGTGAGCGGGATTCCATCGGCAAAAATCTGGATCCCTCGCGTGCCGAAAGGTGACCGGGCGCTAGCGCCTCTGAGTGAGATTCTTTCGCCAAGTGCAAGGTGATCTCTGTCGGCTACCCATAGTCCGGGCACCTGCCGAGCCAGGTCTTCCATTGAAGTTGCAGGGTCCGTTGCGACACCGGCACTTTCTCGTTCGAATACGAACAATGAAAACGGCGCCTGCCGTTCTACTTCCAGCGAACGAGCGGCCTCAACCTGGATCTCATCCAGAACGATGACAGTGTCGGGTTGTGACTGGGCATGCGCGAACGCGACAGGCAGTAGCAGAATCACGAAGAAATGCATGCAGGCAGAGCAATCGAGTATGGGTAATCGGCGGAAAGTTACCACCCGATACGCTTGCCCGTTCTCCCGGATGACGTCCTTCGCAGCGGTACGCGTTCTCGTACGTCTTCACGATTGGTCACGTTGGTCTCCTCGGGGAGTGCTCGCCGTTCCTCGGCAATCGTTGGCTGCGAAGGAGGCGTCACATCAGGTATCGTCTCGCCTGCATCAGCAAGCAGAAGTCGGTCGGGAATGAGCCTTTCACCGCTTCCTGAGGGCCGCCCATCCCGGTGTGTGGCCAGACTCACCCCAGAGTAATAGTATCCGAGGATGTCTTGGTACGAGTAGCCCTGTCCCGCAAGAAATCTGGCCCCGTGCTGATTGAGTCCGACCCCGTGACCGAATCCCGAGCCCTGGAATACATACTCATTACCGTCACGTCGCGCATCGAAGTTAGTGCTTTTCAGGCTGGAGGTGCCGAATTCCGCATTCACCATTCGGCGGAATCGCTCACCTGATATTTCAGTGCGTGGACCACTCGTGCTGAGTAGTTCCACATGGCGCACGCGGCCGTCGGGACCTCTGTCTCCGCTGATAAAGCCATTAACCGTGGTGCCTGTAGATCGGCTCAGCGCTCTGAGGAGTCGATCGCGATCGACCCGGGATGTCCAGTTACGATGAGGTGAGTCCCGGTCGAATGGGTCGTTGCGGCTGCGCAGATAAGGCAGAGCGGGACCGTCCCAGACATCCTCGTTGTTGGCGGTCATGCCGCCACTCGAAGACGAATAGACTGCTTCGATCAGTTCGCCGCCGAACGTCAGTACCTCACCGCGGGTGTCTTCGGCGGCCTGCCGGGAGATGTCCGTAATCCGCAGCTCGTCGCCGTAAACTTGAGAGTCGACGTGATCCACGAGAGTCGCACCCGAGTTCATTTTCTTAAGCGCATAGGTACGGGCCACGACCGCCATCGCGCGTGCTCCCTCGATATCGTCGAACCCATATTCATGCGCGACCACCGATGCAACATATCGCTCGACATCCAGAACGTTCTCGAGAATCAACCGAGAGGATGGACCGGGAGAGATACGAAGCTCACCGGGAAAGACACGTTCAGCGTCGTCGCCGTTGGCGTCAGTGGCACGAAGGAGCAAGGAAGCGTCGCCGCGGATCCGAAGATGATCGGCGAACAAACGCATCCCATCCACGACGATACTTAGCTGCGCGTCCGTCTGATCGATGTGTGCTTCCTCGCCTTCGGTGATCGTCCCGATCGGCTGATCGAACTCGCCTGCATAGACATCCAGGTCGGATGCGCGCGCCACGACGGTCACAGACGATGGCGAGGCCTCATCGAGTACACGAACAGATATCAGGTCCTGGGCATCAGTCGGGCGAATGCTGATAATGCAGAGCAGAACCAGCAAGATCGGACGAAATGTTAATCCAATCGGATAACGTACCACGGTATCTCCTCATCAATCGCTGCGTTTCGACCGCTCGAAAAGTATCAAATCAAACGCACGATGTACAGGAGGGCCGTGGGATTATCAGAAGGATAGGTCGACTGTGAACCAGTGGGTTTGCGAGAGTCTTCCGAAATCAGCGTACGCGTAATCGAACCTGGCGCGGAGGTTTCGGTCGATCCGGAGATCGAGCCCACCGCCGAAGGTAAGGCCCTGCTCGCCATCCACCTCAAACAGATTCCTGTATCCCGTGCGTAGAGAAATCAGGCTTCGGAAGCTGTACTCCATCCCCAGGTTCACATACTGGCTGTTATCATTGGGATGTGCCGCATCGGTCGACAGCATCACTCGATGATCAGACGTTGCCACTGCATCCCAACTCAATCCAACCCGAAAAAGCAAGGGAAGAGGATGACTGTCGGTGGTGAACTCAGAGTTTACAATCTCCACGTTTCCGTCCTGGCCCGGCGAGGGGTCCGTGCTGAACATGATGTCCCGTCCGCGCATCCGCATTTTCGGACCGAAGTTCGAGAAGCTGGCTCCCAGTCGCAATCTGGGGTACGGTGTAGTAAATAGCGTTCCGACGTCGAAAGCGATCGATGACGCCGTACTATGCCAGATCCTCTCCTGAATGAATTTTGCGCTCCCGCCGATCGAGAATCTGTCGGTCAATTGCTTTCCGTACGATAGCTGAAGGGCAAAGTCCGTCACCCTGAACTGCTCGCCCGTGCCGTCGGGACGGTCGATTGTTCGGACCGGCATTTCGCCTGAGTCGAGAAATATAAGCGACGCGCCGATGGTTCCGGCATTTCCCAACGACACTCCTACTGCGGCAAAGCTGTAATTGATATCCTGCACGTACTGTGTGTATGCGAACTGCGCGCTGCTGCCCTGCATGGTGCCCAGCCCGGCAACGTTCCAGTACATGGCGGATAGGTCGCTCGCCTCGGCCACGTAAGCGCCCCCGAGAGCGATCGATCGGGCGCC
>CBFGXY010000275.1:0-3169 GCA_965652945.1 uncultured bacterium | reverse complement strand
CACATATCACCGGGACATTCATCGGACCTGTGCGCCCCTCCGAAAAAGCGGGAATACAGATTGAGTAAGGTCGCGGTTGAGAGGTCGTCAGGCATTCCGATTGTCCGCCTCAGCTGTGGGATTACGTGGTGTCGATAGCCGTTCGGCGTCGACACTGATCTTTTTCGATACTCCCTTCACCATCTTCTTCATGACCGCGTTGAGAATGGCCACGACTATCAGCAACACAATTGCGACAATCAAGAAGCCCCAGGCCGGATGGCCCAGCCAGGATCCGACGCCCAGCGCTGCCGATGTCAGGATGAACATCAACGCGAAAAAGGCCAGAAGGCCCATGGCTGCCCCGAGGGCGATCTGAATCTTCTTGGTTTCAAACTGCTCCTGGAGCTCAACCTGAACCAGCTTGATACGAAGGTCTACCCAGTTTGTGATTTCGTCAAACAGCCCCTTGGTGTGCTGGGAGATTCGCTCCAATTTACCTGCGGGAGCCGGAAGCTGACGTCTGGGATCAGTCAGCATTCCATTGCCTGCATTTCGACCGCTTTCGGGGAGAGATTCCATATCAACTACCTGTCGTGACGAATCACATAATGTTCGCAGAGTTAGACGGGATTGACCTCGTCAAACCAGTAACCTTTCCGCATGCCCGGATCTGACAAGATCGGTGTGCTCCGAATGCTTTACTAACTCAAGAAACAGCTATCACATGAAAATGCCACTATTCTCATCATACTTTGAACCCTCGTTACGTTGAAAGTATGTAATATCCAATACTTCCAGCGGGTCGAGTAAGGCCCCGTAATGTTAGCGGCTCATCGTCATGATTGAATTGAAGGCACATCCAACGCCTAATCCCAATAGCGTAAAGTTTACCTCTGAGAGTGGTCCTTTCATCGAACAGGGAATGGAGGCGTTTGCTTCAAGTGAGGAAGCGGCGGGGCATCCACTCGGTGCCGCGCTCTTTGATCACAAGGGCGTGATCAACGTTTTCATCCTGCCCGATTTCCTAACGGTGACGAAGGACGACTCCGTTGATTGGGACGAACTCTATCCGGCGGTCGAGGGGACGATTCGAAAGCACTTCGAAAAACGGTGAGTCTCGCATTTTCAGAGTGATACGAGGAACTCAACGGTGTCGATTCCATCCGGACGCCAGTCCAGCGCCGGTCGCTGAGCATTCCCCGGCCGGACAATCTCAGGCACGGAAAGCGTCAGCTTCGAGGCCAATCGAGAACTGGTTACGACGGCCTGGATCGAGTTCTGGTTCTGATTGATCCATCGTTCGACTTCGTCGAGAGTTTGATATTCGACCCACCGCACGTGCCCGGGAGCCTGCGGAATCGGATCACCTTTGCTCATGAGGAACTCCAGCCCGTCGGCGTAGGCATGGGGCGCGTCTACTGCCGCCAGCATCGCCTGATGCATCTTCAGCGACCCGGGTGTGCGCTCGTGCGCCGGAAACACGGCTCTAAAATTGGCGAACGCATTCAGATACGGATCAGGCGACGTATCCGACGGGGCCCAGATCAGTGCCACATTACGGCAGCCCAGCCCCTCATGAAGGAGAACATCCTCTGCCAGGGCCTCACGATCATCCTCCGACTCCCTGCCGTCCACAAGGGCCACGCTGTATCGATGCCCACGAATGAGTCTGCGGTCGGGCGTGATCCCGGCTTTGTTAAGGCGTTGGCTCACCTCCGACATTGTTTCGTCGGATCCCGTAGCGATGACGCCTTCGGCTTGGTCGAGCAGGTCGCCGAAATCGCCAAAGGTCATATCGAGACTCCCTTCCTCCTGTTGTAGTTCCGCTGAGAACGCGGGTAATAGATGCGGCGATTTCGATGAGACGACGCCGAGAAATCGGTGACCTGTACCGATTATTGCCAGGAAGTCTTGAAGCTCTGCGAAAGGTACGTTTCCCGGTGCAAGCAGCCCGATCGTATGCGGTTCAGCGGCAACCCGCCCGTCGATCCAGGCAAGAAAACTCTCTTCCGAGAGCTGATGCATCTGCTGATTGATTGCAAACGCAATCGCTTCCTCGGTAAATCGATTATTCGCCGAAAGTGTCCGGCGTACCGCCTCGGCACGCGGCGAATGCTCCGGGTTCGTCCATCTCTTCGCAACCGACGCGATCGAGGATGCGATCCGCTGAAGATCAGGCATGATTCTCGAGAAGGAAATTGCAACCTCGAAGCTCCGCACCCGTCACGCGGCCGATGATTTCGAATCCGTCTTTCCGGCGCACCGCAAGGTCCTGTGTAGCGATCGAGGAGACCGTGTAGACGTTGGCCAGATCAAAGAGACACAGGGCTCCTTCACGTCCTTCCTCAACTTCGATCTCAGGTTGCTCGATATCCACGACCTTGAACCGCATCCACGGCGGAGGACGAAAGAGACCGTCGGATGTGGTGTAGCACTGGCTGAGCAGTTCGGCCATCCCATATTCGCTCCGAATGTTCTCTCTCGGAATGCCGAAACCGACGGCGAGCCGAACATGAAGATCATGCCTGGTGATCGATCGCCTATATGTCTTCATTCCTCCCGTTTCTATGACTATAGCCTGAGGAGGCAAAGAAAACGTCTGAGCTTCGACGAGATCGAGCAGACCGAAAGCTGCGCCAAAGAGAATCAGACCCTTTCCACTGCCGGCAACCTCCGCCGATGCACGGTGCAATGCGTCGAGATCTTCAATGAAAAGGCCACTACCCGGAGCACCAAATGTATCGATGAGGCGCTCGACCATATACACCAGCGAGGACCGAGATCCTCCCTCCTGATAACCGGGCAGATGACCGAGGATAATACCCGGATCGGATCCAAAATGGGATGCAAAATGAGTCAGCGCCGAATGATCGTACACCGAGAGATCACGAACATAATGTCTTGATCGCTGCATCCCGCCCGTTCCGGAGCTTTCAAACATTCGTTCTGCTTCGGAGACGGGAAACGTGGTTATCGGCGCGTGCTTGAAGGCTTCTACGGGAAGGGCGGGCGCATTCTTCCAACCGTTCCAGCGGGTGTGGTCTCCCACGAATCGTCGATAAACGTCATTATGTTCGACCTGAAATCGGAAGACGGCCTCCGCCATCCTCTCAAAGTCTTCGGTATGATCACCCAGGAATGGAAATCCCTGGACCACCTCTTCAATCGACACGGCGTAAGGTCTTAG
>CBFGXY010000274.1:0-3198 GCA_965652945.1 uncultured bacterium | reverse complement strand
CTGGGAGGAGTCCTGCTGGGGATGCAGTTAAACGGCACCGGTTCGCGTAGCTCAACGTTCGAAGCGCTGCGCAAGCTGGAGGCTGCATTTTTAACGATCAGCGAGCGGTACATCGAGGATGTAGATACCGCCACGTTATCGGAAAAAGCCATCGAGGGCATGCTGGCTGACCTCGATCCGCACTCGATATATATTTCGAGTGAGCAGATGCGAAGCGTGAATGAGGATTTTAACGCCTCCTTTGAGGGCGTCGGAATCTCGTACGAATTTGCAGAGGGGCAGGAGGGTGATACGCTCGTGGTATTGAGCGTGATCTCCGGCGGACCCAGCGACGACGCGGGTCTCCAGTCAGGAGACCGAATCATCCAGGTCGACGGTGAGAGCGCGATTGGATTCGTCAGGGAGGACGTCGAGCGTACGCTCAAGGGCCCGCGCGGAACGGCCGTCACCGTGACGATTCTTCGTCGGGGTATAGATGCGGAAATGGACGTCGAGATCATCCGTGATCGTATACCATTGCACACACTGGATGTGGATTATATGGTAGACGATATCACGGGCTATATCCGGATCAACAGGTTTGCACGCACCACGCACGATGAATTCGTCGATGCCATGAAGCGGCTCAAATCGCAGGGGATGGAGCGACTCATTCTGGACCTTCGCGACAACGCTGGCGGCTTTATGGACATGGCCATACGGATTAGCGATGAGTTTCTGGGTGGAAATGCGGCCATCGTTTCGGCTCGGAGCCGTCACCCCGAGTACAGTCAGACCAACACTGCACGTCCGGGAGGGCTTTTTGAGAAGGAGCCGGTTATTGTGCTCATCAACAACCGCTCGGCCTCGGCCAGTGAGATTGTCGCGGGTGCCCTGCAGGATCATGATCGGGCCCTTATCGTGGGGCGGCGGTCATTCGGGAAGGGACTTGTGCAGAAACAATTCGGCCTGTCCGATGGAAGTGCGCTTCGGATGACGATTTCCCGGTTCTACACACCCTCGGGCCGTCTCATCCAGACACCGTACGAAAATGGTGATCGCGAGGATTATTACAGAGACAAGTTCACTCAGCGGCGTCAGGAGTCGGCGATGGGTGTACAGGAGATCGTGGACCAGGTCCCCGACTCCCTGAAATACGAGACGTCCTCCGGGCGCATCGTCTTCGGCGGAGGCGGAATACTGCCCGATTACCTCGTCGATGCAGATACGCTGTCTCTGTTGATGCGGACGATACGAGGGCGCAATCTGGACCAGCAGTTTGCACGTGAGTGGCTCGACACACACGGGAGTGAGGTTCGTGAGCAGTACGGACAAGATCCGGAGTCATTCATCCGAACATTCGAGGTCGACCGGGCCATGCTGGATGAGTTTATGGCGTACATCGGCCGACATGAGGTTGCGATTGGCAAGGTGGGCGAGACTGAGTTCAGTTACCCTGAATTTGAAATCGAGCGCCCCGTCCTCTCGATATTGATCAAGGCGAACCTTGCGAACCGACTGTTTGGTCGATCAGCGTGGTATCCGGTGTTCCATGAGATCGACAACGTATTCCAGGAGGCGCTTTCCCTTTGGCCGTCGGCGGAAGAACTGGCCAGGCTCTGACATCCAGACGTGTATATGAAGTTATGGGCAACATTGCCGGGGGCAGTAGCAACTTCCTCGGATCCGACGTGTCTTTGAACCGAACCACCGCGCTTTCGCGCCGTGATCTCCTATCGAATGGACAGAGCTGAATTACGCTGTCGCCTTGTATTACCTGGAGTTGGTCGTGCGTCTGACCACTGATTCCCTAACGGTAGAAAAAGCTTTGGCGATTCCTGAACGGCCTGCGTATATTTCGCGCGCTCTTTGGTCATAAGACCGTATCCGATACCCAATCCCTTAAACTGTATCACCTTCTCCACCTGAGGATTTAGTCAATGAAACTCTATACCCTTCTCCTGATGCTGCCGCAGGAAGTTGCTGCGAATGGTGGGTTCATCAATGAGCTTGTTCGCTATTTCAACGATGGTGGCGGGTTCATGTGGCCAATTCTGATCGCCCTCATTCTCGGTCTGGCCATCTCTTTCGAACGCATCATTACGTTGAACCGTGCCGACATCAACACGCGCAAGTTCATCATGGAGGTAAAGAAGGCGCTCGATGAAGGCGGGATCTCCGCAGCCGAAGAGGTGTGCGCAAATACGAGAGGCCCGGTTGCTTCCGTTTTCCAGGCCGGCCTGCTTCGCGCCGACGAAGGAATCGACGCAGTCGAGAAAGCAATCGTCTCCTATGGCTCGATTGAGATGAGTTTCCTCGAGCGCGGCCTGGTATGGCTGTCGCTGTTCATTGTCGTGGCGCCGATGTTTGGCTTCCTTGGAACGGTAATCGGGATGGTGCTCGCCTTTGACGCCATTGCCGTGGCGGGTGATATCTCGCCGTCTCTGGTTGCAACCGGTATCATGGTAGCCCTGCTCACGACCGTTTTCGGTCTTATCGTTGGTATCATTCTGCAGTTCTTCTATAACTACGCCATTTCGAAAATCGATCGCATCGTTGTCGAGATGGAAGAGGCTTCGATCGAGCTCATCGATTCGCTCGTACTGCTTCAGGCAGGCCGTCCGGTGTCTGAACCTGTCGCTACTACGACGGTGAAGGATCGCCCTGCAGGCGGCGGATCAGGGACCCCAGCCGTTTGACGAGTCAAACTCCCCGCGACCCCCGATAGGCGGTCCACGGGATGTTTATCATCCTCTATTCGACCAACGAAACGTCCTCATGCTCGTACAAATTCTCTTCTGGGTGGCAATCGCCCTAACGGGTGGCACACTCCTCCTGATGATAATCTTTGGGATCCGAAGCTTGGCCCATGGTAAGATTAGCCCGCTGAGTGCAGTAGCCATTGCTTTTCCTATCATCCTGATGGTGATTCTCGCGTTTGTCATGGGTGACTGGGCGCTGGCAGGAATATGGACGGCACTTATCGTAGGCCTCATCGCTGTGGTGGGTCTGGTGCTCTCCGGCACACGCACTATGTTCGGATGGTAGACCCAGACTGCTTTTAACCGGGCTTTCAGGCCGACGTTTATTCTCATTGAGCAACTTGTGCCATGGCAGGTCTACTTAGAAGGAAGGAACGGGAAGATCCCTCAATCCCAGACTCAGCACTTGCGGATATCGCGTTCCTGCTGCTAATCTTCTTCCTCGTTACTACTACTA
>CBFGXY010000273.1:0-3202 GCA_965652945.1 uncultured bacterium | reverse complement strand
ACCCGAATCTGTAAATGGTCGCGCCGCCGGATGCGCGGGACGCTGTCTCGTGCATCCGGGCGTGCACTCTTTCAGCCTGGATGATCGTCCGGTAATCACCCTGTGCTTTAACGGGATCTAACCTAACCTCCGGCACCTTCTGATTTCCCTTTCCTCCTCCCTCCATCTGTGCGAACTATGCGAGCTTCGTTTTTAGTCGGCCTTCTCACTTTGATATTCGTTTGGGGGTGCTCGGGAACGAGCCGATCCATTGAAACCGACATCCCTCCTGCCCCACCGATCGAGCGCGAGTTTCGCGCGGCATGGATCGCGAGCGTTGCCAACATCGACTGGCCCTCGCAGCCCGGTCTCTCGGTCGATCAGCAGAAATCCGAGCTCCGGGCGATGCTCGACCGCCTGGTGGAGCTCAATATGAATGCGGTCATTTTCCAGGTGCGACCGGCCGCAGATGCGTTTTATGCATCGGAACTCGAACCTTGGAGCGAATATCTGACAGGCGAAATGGGTCGAGCTCCCGAACCGTTTTACGATCCGCTGACGTTTGCGGTGGAGGAGGCGCATGCCCGTGGCCTCGAACTGCACGCCTGGATCAATCCGTTCCGCGCAAGACATTCAACGGCCAGATCCGAGATCTCTGACGACCATGTCAGTATCAGAAATCCGGAGCTCGTCGTCGAGTATGGAACTCATCTGTGGCTCGATCCGGGCTTGCCCGAATCGAGACGCCACAGCCACGACGTGGTCCTGGATATAGTGCGCCGGTACGATGTAGACGGCGTCCATATCGACGACTACTTTTATCCATATCGCGAACGCGGCTCTGATGGTGAACTCATAGAATTTCCCGACCGTGATTCCTACGCACGAGCGGTCAGCGAAGGTGAATCACGTTCCATCGACGACTGGCGACGCCATAACGTCGATCGGTTCGTTGAGGCCATGTATGAGGAAGTCAAGGCCGAAAAACCGCATGTGAAAGTAGGCATCAGCCCGTTTGGCATCTGGCGGCCGGGCTTCCCACCGGAGGTTACGGGCTTCGACGCATATGAGCAGATTTATGCCGATGCCCGGCTGTGGCTCAATGAAGGATGGGTCGACTATTTCTCACCTCAGCTGTACTGGCCGGTAGACCAGGAAGGACAGCGTTACCCGGTTCTCCTCGAATGGTGGGTCGAGGAGAACACGCACGATCGCCATATCTGGCCGGGGAATTTCACAAGCCGGGTGGAAAGCGGCTCGGGACAAAACAATTGGCCCATTTCTGAGCTGCGCCGACAGATCGAGTTGACTCGTGCACAACCCGGCGCCGGCGGAAACATACACTTTAGTATGCGCGCATTGATGGAACCGCGCGGGGGACTTTCAGACTCTCTCAAAACCGGCCTATATGCTGACGCTGCCGTAATTCCGGGATCGCCATGGCTGGGTGATGCACCGGCAGTCCCGACGTTGACCGTTGAGACGATGGGCGACTTGCGGTCTGTGCGTCTGAATCCACGTGGTGCCGATCCGGCGGGATGGGTCGTGCAGACCTTCGACGGCTCGGTCTG
The DNA here is from genome assembly GCA_965652945.1 of uncultured bacterium. Lineage (GTDB taxonomy): Bacteria > Bacteroidota > Rhodothermia > Rhodothermales > CAZKDQ01 > CAZKDQ01. The sequence goes on along the minus strand of CBFGXY010000273.1, from coordinate 1,652 downwards.
GCATACGGATGTACTTCCGGGGACAGCCAACCAGGTTCAGATCTCGGAGTTAGTTGAGCGCGTGGAGGTTCGAGCGATCAGCCGGACGAACCAGATGAGTCCGGCGGCTGTCGCTAGTTTCTAACGCAAAAAGCAGTAAATAGTAAAGCGCCCCTCGTCGATAGAGACGTAGGGGCGCTTTCGTTTCACTTCATCCTTCCCAATAAGCAGTGCTCTACTTTACCGCGGCGTCGGCGGCGCCACCACCTCGATCGGAAGCGGAACTGAAGTAAAGTCCGAGTGATTGCCGTGCACGAGATCGAAGACCACATAGCCCGTACCCAACCGAATACCGGTAATCGCGACGTGATCAGCTCGAACGGCGAGTTCGATCGCATCCTCAACATCGTCTGACTGGATCCAGGCATTGAGTACATACTCATCTCCCAGATCAGGCTCATCACCCTGCCAATCGAGAAATCGAACACCCAGCGTCAATTCATGATCGATTTGCAGAGTCGGCATTTCATTCGCATCAAACTGGCTCATTCCGCTCTGCCAGTAAGCGAGCAAGTCACCCGAGGTGTACTCATATACTTCAACTCGGTCTACCGATAGAAAATGGTCGTGGTCATCATCACCATTCCTGTCGCATGCGCTCAGCAACAAGAGAAGGGGCAGAAAGATGAGCAGCGGATTTCTGACGCGGCGTTCAAGTCGTGACATAGTCTGGCAGGTTGTTGATCGGTTGTAAGGTTAGAACAGCACCCGGTACGTGAACTGAACGTTCCGTCCAGGCTGAGGCGCAACATCTTTTATGCGTGACAGATGGTCCCGCCAGACGGCGTTCGTCAGGTTGTTGGCCTGCAGTGAGACCGTATGAAAGAGGCCTCCTCTATCGAATCGATAGCCCAGACCCGCGTGCATCAATCCATATCCATCCGTGGGCTGTTGCGGCTGTACGGAGTCGCCGCCGGGCGTGCGGATGGTCGGGACCCGGTTTTGCCGAGCGGCAGCGGTGGCTCCCACATGAGCGAAGACACGCCGCGTTTCGTAGCGAAAGCGAATATCCCCGTTCAGTGGCGGTATGGAGGGTAGAGGCGTCGATTCGTCCAGACGAGTTGCCCGGACGTAGCTCAGAGTGGCATCTGCAACAAGGTTTCGAGCAAATTCCCACTGCACCCGACCGTCCGCCCCCAGAAACACCGCATCGTCACTCGCCGCTTCGTAGACCGGATAGCGACCAAACCTAGGGTCGACCTCACCAGTGGGCTGGTAATAAATGTAGTTGCTTATCCGGTTGACGAATGCCCCAGCCTCGAACTGGACGGACCGGGTCGCACTTCGAATGAAAAGATCGGCGCCGTGACCGATTTCGGATTTCAGCTCCGGGTTACCAATGTCGAAAGAGAAGTCGGCAAGGTGCGGTCCGTCCGAGTACAACTCTTCGATCGCCGGAGTACGGAAAGCGCGGGCCAGGTTGAGGCCAATCGTCACCTCATCTGAGACATTGAACAATAGGGCCGCCGATCCCGACGTCGCCCGAAAGTCTCGTCGGTGGACGGGGATGGCTCGACTCCCGACGCGTATCGGGCGGGTGTCGTTCGGCGTCACTCGGCGCCAGTCGTAACGAAGTCCAACCTGGAAGCGGATCCACCCGGTCGAGAACTCTT
>CBFGXY010000272.1:0-3226 GCA_965652945.1 uncultured bacterium | reverse complement strand
CTCGCCAACTCGGGGCCGGTTGGTCGCCTCGTCGAGTCTGCGCTTCAATACATCGTTCTCACGGCGCAAGCGGATTATCTCGTCCACGGCCTTGCCAACACGAGCCTGGAGTGAGGCAATCGTGTCAAGACTCCGGGTAATCCCATTGGGTACGCCGCCGTTTGGAGACATCATCCCGCCTGCTCGATCCGACTCAGTCGGTGGCATGATCCGGCACCTTATATATTCGAGGCCACTAATGTACCCCGAATATATAAACTAATGCCTTAATTCAGCACCGTATTCCTCTTTCAGTCTCAACGTGATGGCCTCGATCTGCTCATCCACTTCATTATCTTTCAAGGTGCGATTTGCACCGAACCGAAGTGTATAGGCGAGACTGCGCTTACCGTCCGGCAGGCGGTTTCCCTCAAACAGGTCAAAGAGGATCACGTCCTTCAGAAGTGCTCCCCCGTACTGCCGGATCAGAGCTTCGATGTCGGATGCTGCACGGGCCCGGTCGGCTACTATTGCAAGATCTCGCTCAACGACCGGGAAGCGTGAGATGGAGGAGTAACTGCGATCCGTGTCGGCAGATCTCGCCAGCACCTCCCAGTCGAGCTCCAGGAAGAAAACATCGGAATCGATGTCATAACTGCTTGATACGTCCTGGGAGAGTTTCCCAAGGATCCCTACCCGTGCCCCTTCACGCTTGATCTCCAGGTGGAACGTTGTCAGATCCCCGGCCACATATTCCGGTATGAATTCGATGTCCGTCACGTTCAGAAACTCGGCCAGAAGTTCGGCGACGCCCTTTAAGTCGAATATATCGGCCTGCCGTTCATCGCTCAGCCATCGGTTCGGAACGACCGTGCCGGCCGTGACGACGAGCAAATGGTCCCGTTCTCTGTAGCCGGGCAGAACATTCGATTCTGAGTCCCCACGCAGAAAAACATGACCGAACTCAAAGAAGCTCAGTCGTTTCTGTCCATGGTTCTGATTGTGGCTGATTACCTGCAGCACTCCCGGCAGGAGAGAAGGGCGGAGAGCCGCCATCTCACGCGAAATAGGATTGAGCGTCTCTACGATTGTTTTTGCATCATCAGGGACGAGGGGAGGGGATGCGAACCGGGCCGCCGCCTCCACACGCAACATGCTGTTCGTATGCAGCTCATGGTATCCGAGGCCGGCAAGCCGGTCACGTACACGGGTCTTTAAGACGTCCGAAATCTGGCGGGCAGGTACTACGTTCGGAATCGTCGATTGCGCGGGCATCGGAATATTCTCATATCCATAGAGCCGCGCCACCTCTTCAATGACATCCACCTCGCGCTCGACATCCGGCCGGTAGGTAGGGACGGTGCAGTCGAGACCCGAATCAGCGGAGTCCTCTACAATGAATCCAATCGACATCAGGAGTTCGACCATCTCGTCCCGTCTGATACTCGTTCCAAGCAGACGGTTGACCCGTTCCGGACGAACGCGAATTACTTTGCGCTCTACGGGCGACGGATGGATATCGATGACTTTCGAGCCGATCTGGCCGCCGGCGATCTGAGCGATTAGTTGAGCCGCCCGCGCGGCAGCCCAGAGCTGCCCGTTTGAATCGACACCGCGCTCAAATCGATAGGAAGAATCAGTCTGGATGGACAGACTCTTTGCTGTGCGCCGCACCGAGGTCGGATCGAAGTATGCGCTCTCGATCAGGATGTCGGTCGTCTCGTCGGATACCTCCGAGTTGAGACCTCCCATGATTCCTGCAAGAGCTACCGGTTTTTCGGCATCACAAATCAGAAGAGAACCTTCCGGAAGCTCGTGCTCCTTCTCATCGAGGGTGACGAATCGTTCACCTCCCTCACTCTTTCTGACTCTGATCGCCGGTCCTGCCAGACGTCCGAGGTCAAAGGCGTGCAACGGTTGACCGCATTCGAACATCACGTAGTTGGTCACATCGACGACGTTGTTTCGCGGCCTCAATCCTATCGCCGTGAGTCGCTGTTTGAGCCAGTCGGGAGACTCTTCGATCGAGACACCGCGCACGACGAGCCCCACATACCGTCTACAAAGCTCCGGAGCTTCGATTTCTATCGAGACACCCTCGAACCGATCCTCGGTCGTTGGCGGTACGTCCACGTCAGGGCGATTGAACTCCGCCCCGGTCAGAGCGGCCACGTCGCGGGCTACACCAAAATGACTGGTTGCGTCGGGACGGTTCGGAGTAATCGCAATATCCAGAACGCTATCGGAGGAGGTGACGCCTTGTTCGGCGAGATACTCACGAAACGGCTTGCCTGGTTCGGCATCCGTGGTCAGGACCATGATTCCGTCGTGGTTATCGGAGAGGCCGAGCTCCGATTCCGAGCAGATCATGCCCTCCGATACTTCGCCTCGCAGCTTTGCGCGCTTGATGGTAAGCGTCTGGGGCTCCTCACCCTCAGATCTGGGGGGAAATGTCAGGATGCTGCCGACCGTAGCCACCGGGACGTTCTGACCGGCTTCTACGTTTGGAGCGCCGCAGACGATGCTCAAGTTGTCATCAGCACCTACGTCGACACGGCATATAGAAAGGCGATCGGCGTAGGGATGCCGTGAAACTTCCAGGACCCGACCAACGAGAACGCCTTCATACTCGCTGCCAATGCGTTCGATCTCCTCAACCTCGAGGCCTGCCATCGTAAGTCGCTCTGCAAGCTCCTCGACGGAGACCCCGACATCAACATAATCCCGTAACCAGTCGATCGAAATGTTCATCACAAAAATCTGTAAGTGCGCTTTGACTGATCAGGCGATCAAAACTGCCTGAGGAAGCGCAGGTCGTTCTCGTAAAGGATTCGAATGTCATCGATGCCGTACCTGAGCATAGCGATCCGGTCGACGCCCATTCCAAAAGCATATCCGGTGTACCGTTCGGGATCGATACCCACGTTTGCAAGGACGGTCGGATCGACCATTCCACATCCAAGGATTTCGAGCCATGCCCCTCCCTCAGGGTGATCCGGCTGTTTCCACCAGATGTCGGCCTCGGCGCTGGGTTCGGTGAAGGGGAAATAGCTCGCCCGAAAACGCATCCGCACATCCTGACCGAACATGGCACGGGCGAACAGGTGCAGCATCTGCTTCAAATCGGCGAATGTAACACCCTCATCCACGTACAATCCCTCCACCTGATTGAACAGACAGAAGGATTTATAGCAGGGTGATCCGGCTGTTTCCACCAGATGTCGGCCTCGGCGCTGGGTTCGGTGAA
>CBFGXY010000271.1:0-3231 GCA_965652945.1 uncultured bacterium | reverse complement strand
ACCTATTCGCTTCGTCGCTGGGGCCTGCGCAAGGCGCTATGGAATGCGTGCAAATGGAAAGCTTTCGCCGTTCACGGGGTTGCGCGAGTAGAAACCGTGACCGAGATGTACAACACTGCGTACCCGAACGTCGTCCGACAACTGAGAAAGAATACGAAGCTGTACAAGATGCTCGAGAACGAAAATCTGTTGTAGGAGCCGGCGAGCGTGATCCGCTTCCTGCTCGAGCATCTCATAACCATTCGGCACAGAATCGATGAGCCTCCCGCTCTATCTAGATTACAACGCGACCACACCGGTCGACGAGTCTGTGCTGGAGGCCATGCTTCCATGGTTCCGCACCCATTTCGGCAATGCATCCAGCAAGGGACATGCGTATGGGTGGATGGCGGATGAAGCGGTCGAGAGAGCCCGCGCACAAGTTGCCGGTCTGTTCAAGACAGATCCGCAGGCGGTTATTTTCACCAGCGGTGCGACGGAGGCCCTGAATCTGGCTATCAAAGGCACCGCCGAGGCACTCGGATCCAGGGGAAGGCATCTCGTCACGGTGGCTTCCGAGCACAAGGCTGTCCTGGATACACATCGGACAATGCAAAGGCGGGGATTCGAAGCTTCCTATCTGGAAGTGGACGATCAGGGACGTCTTGATATCGATGCTGTACGAGCTTCGATTCGTGATGACACCATCCTCCTGGCGGTTATGCATGCCAACAATGAGACGGGTATCATCCAAGAGATCGAGGCGCTATACGAGGTCGCAAGGGAGCGAGGCATCGTTTTTCTAAGCGACACGACGCAGTCGGCAGGCAAGATCGATGTTGATGCCGGATGGGCAGATCTGATGACGTGCTCGGCCCACAAACTTTACGGTCCGAAAGGAGTGGGCGCCCTCATCAGAAATCCGGCAGGAACTCGTTTCCGTCTCTCCCCTCTCATCGACGGCGGCGGTCAGGAATCGGGCCTGCGCGGAGGCACGCTAAATGTAGCAGGCATCGTCGGACTGGGTGCAGCCGCCGAGCGCGCCAATAGATTTCAGGAATCGGAAGGTTATCGGCTCGCAAGCCTTCGCGACCGTTTCGAGCAATCATTGACAGACGCTCTTCCGGATATCCGAATAAATGGTTTGACCACTGAGCGGCTTCCGCAAACATCCAACATTACCTTTCGCGGAATGACCTCGCAGCGATTGATACCACTCATACGGCAACTTGCGGTATCTACCGGAAGCGCATGTTCTTCGGGATCCGGCAGGCCAAGTCATGTGCTGAAAGCGATGGGACTTTCCGATGAGGACGCTCTATCCAGCATTCGATTCAGTTTTGGTCATTACACGACCGAGGATGACCTGGACCGTACAGTGCTCATTCTGCAAGATGCGCTCGAGGGTCGCTAAGTACCCGCCTGCGGCGAATCAGAGCCAATAGACGCGCGTATGAGCGTGCGTGAACCTCAACATACTTGAATATAGAAGATGGAACCGATCGTCAATCGCGTAGCTCAGAGTGATATTAGAGTCTTCAATCTGGAAGAGTTGTGGGACGAGTCTGCCGTTCGCGAAATCGATCTGGCACCGTTTCTTCTCGAAGGGCTCGTACTACGAGAAAAAGACTTTCGGGCAGCACTTCGAGAAGTGGACTGGGAAGAATACCGAGACACTCACGTAGGGATTTACTGCTCAACGGATGCCATCATTCCGACGTGGGCGTATATGCTCATCGCATCGTATCTGAAAGATATAGCTGCATCCACGACTGTTGGCCGCGCATCGGATGTCATGCGCGATCATTTCACCCGTGCCCTCGAGCGAGTGGACTGGGAGAAGTACCGCGAGCGCAATGTCGTCGTTAAGGGATGCGGTGGGAAGACTGTTCCCATAAGTGCCTATGCGATCGCGACGCAGCGCCTGCAAGACGTAGCCGCAAAGCTCATGTTTGGAGAGGCATGCTCGTCCGTGCCGCTCTGGCGCAAGCCGGCGCAGCAGGCTCCCGCCCGCCGCGCCGTTGCAGCCAAACCAGTTGCGGTCGGCAAGTTGCCTCCCGGAATGTGATCGCAAAGCGACTTATTCCGAGAGTTTCAGAGCCTGCTTGACGATCGCGTTCTGTTCGCTCTGGTGTACATCGGCCGAGCCCGTAGCCGTACTTGCGCTTGCGGGCCGTCCGATATACTTGATTCGCTTGGCACACTCTCCGTGGACCGATTCCAACAGGTCCTCGAGCAGGTTTCGTAGGTACGACCAGGCTCCCTGGTTTGCAGGCTCTTCCTGCACCCACACTACGTCTCGAACGTCTTTGTAGCGTTCGATTTCCGCCCGCACTTCCTCTTCCGGCCACGGGTAGAACTGCTCGATACGGGTAATTGCAATAGACTTCTTCTGCTCCTCGGTGAGGTCCTTGATCAGGTCATAGTAGACCTTACCGCTGCAGAAAATCAGACGCTTCGCCTCCTTCGGGTCTGCTTCCGCCGGGTAAATCGCCTTGAACTCACCCTCTGTCAGATCCTCAGGTGCGGAAACAACCTGCGGATGACGCAGCAGACTCTTGGGCGACATCACAATCAGCGGCTTCTTGACCTTCCGCTTGACCTGTCGTCTTAGCGCGTGGAAGAAGTTTGCCGGCGTCGTGAACGTCGCCACGATCATGTTGTCTTCGGCGCAGAGATGGAGGAACCTCTCGAGACGAGAGGAGGAGTGCTCCGGTCCCTGACCTTCATATCCATGAGGCAACAGCAGGACCAGGCTGCTTCGCTGGCCCCACTTCTCTTCGGCCGCCGAGAGGAACTGATCGTAGACGATCTGGGCGCCGTTGGCAAAATCCCCGAATTGTGCCTCCCACATGACGAGGGCATCTGGATCAGCTACCGAGTAGCCGTATTCGAAGGCACATGCCGCATACTCGGACAATAGACTGTCGTAGATCAGCAGCTTTGCCTGATCCTCCCTGATATTATTCAGAGGGATGTACTCGGCGCCGGTGGTCTGATCGTACAGCACGGCATGGCGATGGCTGAACGTGCCTCTTCGAGAATCCTGTCCCGAAAGGCGAACACGATTACCATCAAGTAGGAGCGAGCCGATCGCCAGCGCTTCAGCAAAAGCCCAGTCGATACGCTTCTCCTTCTCGAACAGCGTTTCCCGCCGCTCGAACTGCCGGATGAGTTTGCGGTGGACATCGAAGTCCGCAGGCAAATTGGAAAGCGCGCGCGCGACGGCGAGAAGATCATCCATCGACGCAC
>CBFGXY010000270.1:0-3234 GCA_965652945.1 uncultured bacterium | reverse complement strand
GTTCGGCACTGGAGAACGCCGCCTCGGTTGCGAGCCTTCTGCTCACCACGGAAGCCGTCGTCGCTGATCGTCAGGAAGAGAATGACGATGATATGGCGAACGCTGCCGCGGCCATGGGAGGCATGGGCGGAGGAATGGGCTTCTAAAGTCTGCCCACCCGGAATTGCCGGATCAGGCGGGATCGCACGTGAGCGGTCCCGCCTTTTATTTTATCATAAATGATACCAGAAGCCCTTCCTGCTCAAGCGTCCGACTTCTCCTCATCATCCGGATCTGGACGGGCGAGGCGTGACATCGGACCAATTCGCCACTCCTCCATGATCAGATTGATGAGATCCTCCTCCACATCCAGGAAGACCCCGTCTGCATTGGCCAGTTGCACGAGATCGCGGAAGGCCAGCATTTTCTGCTCTTCCAGCATCGAATCCCTTACGGAAATAATTGCCCGGTGAAGCAGCGTCTGGTCGCCTCCCTCAACGTATCGATTCATAGCCGAGCGAAGAATCTCCCGGATATGAGCCGCTGGCACATCGGGTAGCCAGCCCTGAAGTTTTCGGAGCATCACCTCTACCTCGCTCTTGCTTAGCTCCTCATCCGTACCGTGGGCAAGTACCAGATAGATCAGGGCGAGATCGTGGAGCGGACTCCAATCCTCCGGTACGGCAGGGTTTCTCGACGGTCCTGGGTTCGACATAATGTCCCGATGATCACATCGGCAATCTCACGGTTATTGTTGTACCTACACCCTTCTCGCTCTGAACGATAAGATCTCCACCGATCAGTTCGAGCAGTTGCTTAGAAACCGTCATTCCGAGTCCGCTTCCCTGATGCGTACGTTCGATACCCGTACTCTCTTGTGAGAACGCGTCAAAGATCTCAGGCAGGAATTCCGGAGCAATCCCGATTCCCGTATCCCGAATTTGAACATCGGTATGCGTCTCGTCAGGATGCAGCGTGATGTATACGCTACCCTCCTCGGTAAACTTAATCGCGTTATCGAGCAAATTATTCAGTACCCGCGCTAGAATCGCGGCGTCAACCGTAACGTAGGGCACGCTATCCGGCTCGTGGTACACGAGTCGCAGGTTTTTGTCCTCTACTACGGGTTCGAGTGTCGCAATAACACTCAATATGATGTCGTCGAGATTGTGCCGTGAGGGCTCAACCATCAGCGTGCCGGCATCCAGTTGAGCTAAATCCAACACCGAGTCAAGCATCAAGAGCAGACGTCTTCCCGATCGCTCGATGAGATTGACAAATCGATGGTATTCCCGTCTGGTGCCCTGTCGCAATATCGAGGTGAATCCCAGAATGACGGTGAGCGGTGTTCGGATTTCATGCGTCATGTTGGTCAGAAACGAGGACTTAAGGATCGTAAGATCTTCGGCCTGCTTCTTCGAAAGCAGAAGTTTCTCCTCTGCTGCCTTTCGATCCGTGATGTCTATGCACGACCCGATGAAACCGATATACGTTTCGTCCAGGAGATGGCGAGGTATGGCACGCACGAGCATCCACCTGTACGTTCCGTCATGCCGTCGGAGTCTGATTTCGATTGAGATACCTTCACGTTGCTCTCTCGCACGAGCGAAGACCGCCTCCCAGTGGTCGCGGTCATCGGGGTGAATACCCTCTGTCCATCCTCCTCGCAGTTCCTCCTCAAATTTGCGACCTGTGAACTCGAGCCATCGTTCATTGAAATAGGTAAAATCGCCGCTTGTATCCGAGATCCAGATAAGTACCGGTGCATTGTCGGCCATCGTGCGGAAGAGCTTTTCGCTCTCGCGCAGCCTCAATACGGCCTGCTTTCTCTCTGTGATATCGGTTGCCATGGAAAGCATGCAGGGCTCTCCCTCGACTTCGATCCTGGAGGAAGACACGAGCAATGTCCGGATCTGACCCCTGGTGTTTCGAATCCGCACCTCTACTTCGCCGATGACTCCTTTCTGAATGGCCTGATCGCGAAGGTATTGCAGGACCTCCGGGTCGACAAACTCGATCAATTTCTCAAAAGTACGGTTGACAACGGACTGATGACTCTTTCCGACCAGCCTGCAGAATGCATCATTCGCATCTACGATCGTTCGCGTGGAGATTCGAGATACGACGATCGAGATCGGTCCTGTTTTGAATACTCGGAAGAACATCTGCTGAGACTCCTCCAGCGCTTGCTCCACGGTTCTGAGACCGGTCAGGTCGTGAGCGCTGATGAGGAATGCGGGCTCGCCTCGGTACTGCATCCGTCTTGAGACGATTTCCACCGGCACAGTTTCGCCATCCTGTCTGACTACGTGGTGGCGGACGTACTCCAACCGCTTCCCCCCTTCAAGAAGCCGTCCTTCCCTACGTGCGGTGGCGAGCTCCTCGGGATGGACAAAGGTCCAGACCGCGCGACCGATGAGGTCGTCTTTCGACTGAACTCCGAGAAGATCGGCGGCCGATCGATTGGCATAGATGAGCCTGCCTTCGAGATCAGTGATTACCACACTGTCAGGAAGCTCATCGATGATATGATCATCTGAATCGAGACTCGTAGGACCGGCCGATTGAGCACTCAGCCGCTCGATGGTACATGACAGGCGATGATAATCCTCGGAGCCTGAGAGGAGTGCCCATGTAACTTTCCAGGACTGGCCGTCGCACTCTTTCTCATAGGCGGCAGTGCCCTGGGTGATAGAGATACGGCGTTCCTGTTTTGCCTGTTCACCCGTTATGAGAGGCCGTAGGTTTTTCGGCAGAAATCCGTGTACCGGCCCCACGGTGCTGCCGTCGGCACGGGCTTCGATCTGCAACTTGAGACTCACAAGGCCCGCTAACGACGCTTCCTTTCCGTCGTCGGCCTCAGCCTGGTATCGGTGGCTACTATTCAAATCTCACTAATCTGAAACTACAACACATTAGCTCCCCACAGCGCTGGTCAGACCCATGATTGCCGGGACAATCCAAATTAAGCAAACCCACTGTAGGGGGTGTGCTTCTGATGGTTACGGTTTTGCCAACAAGAATCCTATAAGATCTTGATTGCACGAATCATCGAATCGTCCGGTCGATTACTCCGATGCAAGACGAAGCCCATCTTCTCGCAGACACGCTGCATGGCCTGGTTCTCTACGATGTAACCGAGGTTAGGCTGCCCGATATCGGCGCAGTCGAAATGAACCGCACCGCCCCCTCGAGCGCCTCCCGATTCATCCCACACGCACATACCCTCGTACGCGTTCACCCGGCTGGGCGGCA
>CBFGXY010000269.1:0-3242 GCA_965652945.1 uncultured bacterium | reverse complement strand
CGGTGAAGCTCAGCTGATCGGCGGTGATGGTCCCCACCGACCGCGGCAGCGGCCGTACCAGGACGACGTCGATGGTCGTCGGATCGGAAACCTTGGCGCCCGCGCGCACCTCAACATAGTCGATGCCGCTGATGTTCGGCGCGATGTCGGAAATGATGAGGTCGAACTTCGCCCCGCCGAGCCACTCGTGCACCTTCTGCACGACGGCGTCTTCGTATACGTACCCAAAAACGCCGTCGTTGAGAAGCCCATCCACATCATAAGCCTGCTAAAGGCGGATGAGGACAGCTTCATTCAGCCACGCCACCTCCTGGTTTTCGAAGAGAACAGCCAGGCGAAGTTTGTCGAGACGAGCCACGCATTTGGCGGGCATCGCTACTTCACCAACTTCGTCGAGGAGATCTTCGTAGCCAGACACGCGAACGTCGACTACTACAAGATCCAGGACGAAGGGGATGAGGCGTCGCAAATCAACGGCACCTATGTGCACCAGGCCGATGAAAGCGTGTTCTCGGTCAACACGGTGACACTGAGCGGAATCCTCGTCCGAAACAACCTTACCGTAACGCTCGATGGGGAGCACATCGAGAGCCATCTGCTGGGTCTCGTGCTTCCGACAGGCAAGCAACATGTCGATGTACACACCCTCATCGACCATGCAAAGCCGAACTGCGTAAGCAACGAGCTTTACAAGTACATCCTAGAGGACCAGAGCCACGGGATCTTCAATGGAAAGGTGTTCGTGCGGCAGGATGCTCAGCAGACGAACGCCTATCAGCAGAACAAGAGTATTCTGCTGTCGGAAGGCGCGAAGATGCACGCCAAGCCGGAACTCGAGATCTACGCCGACGACGTAAGGTGCTCGCACGGCGCGACGACCGGCCAGCTCGATCCGGAGGCGCTCTTCTATCTGATGTCGCGCGGACTGTCGCGTCGCGAGGCACAGGCCACTCTATTGCTGGCCTTTGCAGGTGACGTAGTAGAGACCGTCGGCATCGAACCGCTTCGCAACTGGCTGATCAGCCGTCTCGAAGACCGTTTCCACGCCTGACAATCCAAGAGGCGGTTGCATTCGAGCAGCCGCCTCCCTTCTCTTTCGATGACGATCGACACGCAACACATCACCCGCCCTGCATTCGACGTCGAGTCTGTGCGCGCACAGTTCCCAATTCTGGAGCGCGAGGTAAACGGGCAACCACTTGTATATCTCGACAGTGCTGCCTCATCTCAGAAACCGCGCCGTGTTCTCGAACGCATGGCGAGGTATTACGAAACCGAAAACAGCAACGTGCACCGTGGTGTGCATACGCTGAGCCAGCAGGCAACCGATGCGTATGAAGGAGCGCGTGAGACGATCAGACGGTATATAAACGCCGAGTCGACCGCACAAATCATCTACACGCGGGGATGTACGGAGTCGATCAATCTGGTGGCCGCAACTTTTGGCCGTTCCCAGGTGACGGAAGGTGACGAGATCATCATCTCGGCACTTGAGCATCACTCGAACATCGTTCCCTGGCAGATGCTGTGTGAGGAAAAGAAGGCCAGGTTGCGCATTCTGCCCGTCTCAGATACGGGGGAAGTCCTAATCGAAAGACTTCCGGAGATGCTTTCAAACCGGACGAAGCTGGTCGCAGTCGCGCACGTGTCGAACTCTCTCGGCACGGTCGTGCCGGTGGAGGAAATCGTGCGGATTTCCCATGACCATGGAGTACCGGTTCTGATCGACGGTGCCCAGGCCATGCAACACCTTCAGGTGGATGTGCAAAAGCTGGATGCCGACTTCTACGCGTTTTCAGGTCACAAGATGTTCGGGCCCACAGGGATCGGTATATTATACGGTCGACGTGACCTGCTCGAGTCCATGCCGCCATATCAGGGTGGCGGAGATATGATTGACCATGTCTCGTTTGAAAAGACGACATACAATTCGCTGCCTTACAAATTCGAGGCAGGCACCCCGCACATCTCTGGAGCGGTAGGATTGGGTGAAGCCGTCGGATTTCTTGAGGATGTGGGAATCGAGGCAGCGGCCGAATACGAGCGAGCGCTCATTGATTATACAACTGAGCGGCTGCTCGAGATAGAAGGCCTCCGCATCATCGGAACGGCTCCTCATAAAGCTGGAGCCATCTCCTTCCTTGTCGGCGATCTACACCCCTATGATGTAGGTACACTACTCGACCAGATGGGCATAGCCGTAAGAACGGGACATCACTGCACGCAGCCACTCATGGAATATCTGAATATTCCCGGCACAGTCCGAGCATCCTTTGCATGCTACAATACGCCTGAGGATGCGGATCGATTGGTTGAGGGGGTCCGACGTGCAGCTGCTATGTTGGGATAGGCCGAACGACTGCAGTTTCCATCATTGTCAATTGAACAGCAACCGGCTCGTCTAAGCTGGTGATATATGGCTGAGCAAGGTACGATTTCGGAACGCGAACAGGAGATCATCGAAGAGTTTGCACTTTTTGATGATTGGATGGGACGCTACGAATATCTCATCGAGATGGGGCGATCACTGCCGGAAATGGATCCGGAGTATCAAACGGATGACTACAAAATCCGTGGATGCCAGAGCCAGGTCTGGATCAAGCCGGACATGTCCAATGGTTCCGTTACGTTCCAGGGCGATAGCGATGCCTTGATAACCAAAGGTCTGGTAGCTCTTCTCATCAGAGTATTGAACAATCAGGCACCGCAAGACATTGCCGGTGCCGAACTCAATTTCCTGGATCGCATCGGCATGAAAGAGCACCTGTCTCCTACCCGGAAAAACGGGCTTGCCTCTATGATAAAGCAGATGAAACTGTATGCTTTCGCCCTGCAAACCACTGAAAACGACGAATAATCATGTCTGAAACAGAAGGTAAGATCTCGAAAGAGGACCTCGAGCAGCAGATCATCGAAGTTATCAAGACGGTCTATGACCCGGAGATTCCGGTCAACGTGTATGACCTCGGGCTGATCTACAAAGTCACCATCTACGATGACTATACGGTGCACGTCCTGATGACTCTGACGGCACCCAACTGTCCTGCGGCCGGATTTCTTCCCGGTCAGGTTGAGCAACGTGTCCAGAGTGTGCCGGATGTTGAGGACGCCCGCGTGGAGTTGACCTTCGACCCGCCGTTCACGATGGACATGATGTCGGAGGAGGCGCGTCTCGCACTTGGCTTCATGTGAGTGAGGTCTGAATCAGGTGGACGGCTGTACATGCGGCATGCCTCAACGAT
>CBFGXY010000268.1:0-3250 GCA_965652945.1 uncultured bacterium | reverse complement strand
GGCGAAGCCTTGCGTACCTGCATTTTCATATCCCCTGAGCACTGGCTTAGCGGCGGATCGGATTCCGCAAGTCTGACCAGATTCTCAGGACCGATCTCCTCACGCGTGAATCCGCTGGCCAAATCGTTTCTGAATACGCTCTGCAAACGGAAGCGCGATGAACATCGGAAGCGCGTTATGCTCCTTTCGAAACGTCAGAAATATCCAGCGATGCTCCAGGATGTTGAAAACCGCCGACAGGTCCCATAAAGGCGGCACCACGAGCGTCACATGCTTGCCCACCCGCTGCAACTCTTCAAAAAATGCCCTCGGATCCTCCACGTGTTCGATCGTGTGGGAGCACAACACGTGATCGAACTGCTTGTCGGCGAAGGGATGATTATAAATGTCGATTTGAACGAAGTTCGGGACGTCCGCATGCTGAACGATATCCGCGTTGATGCCTCCGCCGTCGGTTTTCCCACAACACACATTCAGATCCCATACTCGTCGTTTTAGAATTCTCTTTTTTAGCACGTTATAGCTCATAAAATTGAGCACATAAAGAGAAGCGACGAAGACGGGCAATCCGAAAAGTAATTCCACGGCGGACAACGGTGGTGACTGAAGCGAACCGCCGATTGTACCAATCAGAAACTCTCCCAGCAATACCGCCCACAAAAACGGCCACAATTGTAACGGGTGGAACGGGATGGAGACGCCGCCTCTCGCGTCCGTCGGTCGGGAAATTTGGAGCCAGATGCTTAGGGGGGGTTGCCTCCTTTTCTCCCCGAACCTCCCTTCTGCGTGCCCATGATCCGTTGAACCTCCTCGAGTGCCAGGTCCTCGACGCGTCCACCGGAGAATCCGACCGTGACGATGCGTTTGAAGATATCCAGCTTGAGGATCGTTCCTTTGCCATCAGGTGTAACGATCTCCGTATCGACGCGGGGAAACTCTTGGAGTGCGGACATATACTGCTCCAACTCATAATTGAGGCAGCACTTCAGTCGACCGCATTGTCCACTTAGCCTCGCCGGATTCAGTGGGAGGTTCTGGATCCTCGCCGCTTGCGTCGACACCGGCGTAAATTCCTGCAGCCATGTAGAACAGCACAGTTCTCTTCCGCACGATCCAATACCCCCCACCCTCGCCGCTTCATCGCGGGCGCCTATCTGACGCAGTTCGACCCGTGTTCGGAATTTTGACGCGAGATCCCGCACGAGCGCGCGGAAGTCGACTCGATGGTCAGCTGTGAAAAAGAAGGTGATCTTCCGGTGATCGAACTGCCATTCCACATCCACCAGCTTCATCGGCAGTTCCATACGGTCAATGGCCTGGCGTGCGATGTGAAACGCTTCTGCTTCCATTTCGCGATTGGCTTCCCATTGGTGGATATCCTTGATACCGGCCGGGCGTATAATGATAGGGAACTCGGCGTCCTCGTCGAGTCCGCGCGACTTGACCCGAAGCCGGACGAGCTCGCCCGTCATGTGGACGGTGCCGAAATCCGTTCCACGATCCGCTTCCACAACCACGAAATCGCCAGTCTGGACATCCAGGCCGCGTGTATCCCGATAGAAACTCTTTCGCCCTGCCTTGAACTGCACCTCAACCACGGGATAGCTCACCGAAGGTCCGCCGATACCGAGATCGCCGAGCCAGTCGAAGACGTGCATCGCGGGGCAGGCGGCCGTGCCCTCCCGTGTCGAGCAACCATTGCATCCTCCGCTATCGCCCGTACCGCATCCACCACCGGAACTGCATGATCCACATCCCATGTCTATATGAAGCGCATTGTGCGCAATGAATTACACGAAAGGCGTTAAAGATTGGGTTTCACACGGAAACGCTTCCAACGGGTTCCGATTCATGCCGCGCCGCGGAGCGATTCATTCAGGGGAATGTACAGTCGGGCTGCATCCTCGCCTCTCATTGCAGCTGCCAACTGCGATGAGAGCGTCGTCAGAAGTAAATTAAGATTGACGTTTCTCTCGATCAGCATGTGAGCCTCTTCCACGAGTGAAACCATATGATCAAGGCGAGCATGCGGCAGATTGTCACAGAATCTCGAGATCACTTCGTGCTGATCTACATTGATGAGGTCCGCGCGGTCGCCCATCGTGCGGTAGAGAACGAGGTCACGTACCCACGTCTCCATAAGTGGCATCAGGTTTTTGACTCGCTCGCGGCTCAGGCCGGACATCTGGCTGATCACACTCGAGACCTCCCTGATATTGCGGGCATAGCTGTACCGCATAAATCGGACGATCATCTCCCGGTGTTCATGTAAATCCTCGCCGTCAGCCAGTTCGAGCGCGCGAGCATACGAGCCTCCGGCCATCCGTGCCAGCATAGAGGCACGGTCCGGAGAGATCTGCTCACGGTCGATCAGTGCTTTCTCGATGTGATCGGCCTCCAGCAGGTCGAAACGCAATGGCTGGCAGCGGGATATGATCGTCGGGAGGAGCCGGTCGATCATCGGGGCGATGAGAATAAAAACCGTAGTGGCGGCGGGCTCCTCCAGCAGCTTCAGAAAGGCATTCGCTGCCTCCGTTCGCATGAGATGCGCATCCGTGAGGATTGCGATTGAGTATCGACCCTCCGTGGGCCGATAGTTCATCTGACCGTGAAGATCCTCTCGGACTCGTTCTACATGGTAGTACACCTGTTTATTCGAGACCTTCGTCGGATCGGTCAGCGAAGGCCTGCGAGAGAAGTCTACCACCGAGAACGGATTGGAGGCCAGAAGCTGAAGCCGGGCGGGAATTTCGTCGGTAACAACATCTTTCGGCTGCGGCAGCAGAACACGCACGTCTGGATGAAGGAACCGAGCGATTTTGGTACACTGGATGCACTTTCCGCACGCATCATTACCACCGCGCTCACACTGAAGAGCCTGAGCAAATGCGATGGCCGTCGCCGTCTTCCCGACGCCCTCCGGTCCATGAAACAGATATGCGTGGGCGACACGCCCTGAATCAAGGGTTCGCCTGAGTGCGTCGACTACGCGGTTCTGATTGATCAGATCGCTCCAGGGCATAGACGTTAGGGAGTATTTAGAATTGTGAATAAGATAAAGGCTATTGTCCGCTCGATCGAGCCATCATCGTGTACATTCGAGACGTTGCACAGATGCTTCGGTTCAATTCTCACACCGCGTTCAAGAACATATATTGCGGCAGGGGCATTTCGAGGGCTATATTACTTCGATCCGCGGCGCGGTAGCTCAGCTGGTTAGAGCGTCGGATTCATAACCCGGAGGTCGGGA
>CBFGXY010000267.1:0-3252 GCA_965652945.1 uncultured bacterium | reverse complement strand
AATGTTACGGCGATAAGGGTTTAGAGACTGTTTCAAAAGGGCATCCTCAATGGATCTGTTCTTTGATGTTGACGTCGTGGGCGTTCCCACCGTGCGGGAACCGGATGGACTGGCGATGAGCTCCAGAAACGTCTACCTGACTCCCACACAGCGCGACGAGGCGGTTGTGATTTCCCGGGCCATCGCCGGGGCCGTCCTCGACATCCGCAAAGGGGAACAGCAGGTTTCAGCTATTGTTGAACGGATGCTCGATACGATGGCTGCTTCGGAGGGTGCCCGCGTTCAGTATGCGGAGGTCGTTGATGCAGATTCGCTCCAACCATTGGCAGACGTCGAACCGGGACAGAATATTCTGATTGGTATTGCCGCTTTTTTTGGTGATACCCGTCTGATCGACAGCGCTTTCACTACGGCTCCGGCCCGCAACCGGGAGGAAGTTACCCAGGTATGAACATCACGATGTTCAAGGCGAAGCTGCACCGGCTTCACGTCACAGAGGCAGACCTTTATTACGAAGGGTCGATCACGCTCGATCAGGAGCTGCTCGATGCGGCAGGAATACTGCCCTACGAAAAAGTGCAGGTGGTGAACGTCAACAACGGAAGCCGCCTGGAGACGTACACGATTCCGGGGGAAGCCGGTGAACGGACTGTCTGCCTCAACGGCCCGGCCGCACGCCTGGCACAGCGTGGAGATGAGATCATCGTGATCTCGTACGCTCAGATGTCGCCCGAGGAGGCGCGGCTGCATCGCCCCCGAGTGGTTCATGTAGACGAGCAAAATAATCCCATCGAGGTCAACGATCTGGAGGTCACCCTTCCGAAGGTTGAGCCGGCCTGACAATGTTACGGCGATAAGGGTTTAGAGACTGTTTCAAAAGGGCATCCTCAATGGATGTCCTTTTTTTATGGCGATGGTGAAGCCCTCATGCTTGGCTTGAGTAAGCCGTGACGGCTCCATAAGTTGGCCCTCCACTTCACCATTACACTCGACCTCGCGTGATTGAATGATAAATGATGTGTCTGTGATTGGTGCCGGTACCATGGGAAATGGTATCGCCCACGTCTTCGCTCAGAACGGATACGACGTTAGCCTGGTCGACGTGCACCGCGAATCGCTCGAAAGGGGGCTCGCCACTATCGAGAAGAATCTTGGCAGGCAGGTCGAGAAAGGGATCATCGAGGCAAATCAGACAGAGGAGATCCTGGCCCGGATCCAACTGTCGGATCAACCGGCCCAGGCAGCAGCCACATCCGACCTCATCATCGAGGCGGTCACGGAGTCGGAGGACGTAAAGGCGCGCATCTTTCGTGAGCTCGACGAGCATGCTCCAGACACCGCAATACTTGCATCTAATACCTCGTCGATCTCAATTACGTGGCTGGGCGCCCAGACGCGCCGCCCTGAGAGCGTCATCGGGATGCACTTTTTCAATCCCGTTCCGGTAATGAGGCTCGTCGAAGTCATACGTGGCGTCGAGACGAGCGACGAGGTCTACGCAACCGTGTACGGACTTGCCGAGAAACTCGGCAAATCTCCAGTTGAAGTGTCGGACTACCCCGGGTTCGTGTCTAACCGGATCCTCATGCCCATGATCAATGAGGCGGTCTATTGCGTGATGGAAGGGGTGGCCTCCGTGGAGGACATCGATAAGGTGATGAAGCTCGGAATGGCGCACCCGATGGGCCCCCTGACGCTGGCGGACTTCATCGGACTGGATGTCTGCCTGTCGATCATGGAAGTCCTGCATAGAGGACTGGGCGACGACAAGTACCGCCCGTGTCCGCTCCTGAGAAATATGGTTGTTGCGGGACGGTTGGGAAGGAAAACCGGCCGGGGTTTCTACGTGTACGATTAGGGCGGCACGCCATGTGCGCGGTCCGCACTCGGGGTGCCGCAATGGATCCGTCTTCGGGCAGGTCTCACATATCGGGCAGCGGCGGGCCACCGTTGCCATTATCATTGTGGTACCTGTCGTATGCCTCGATGATGTCTTTAACGAGGCGGTGTCTCACAACGTCGCCTTTGTCAAAGTAGACGAAGCCAACACCATCGATTCCTGATAAGATTTCCTGTGCCTGAACGAGACCGCTGACTTCCCTGCTCGGGAGGTCGGTCTGCGTGATGTCGCCCGTGATCATTGCGCGGCTGTTGGCGCCGAGGCGAGTCAAGAACATCTTCATCTGGAGCGCCGTTGCGTTCTGGGCCTCGTCGAGGATCACGAAGGCAGAGTTCAACGTGCGACCCCGCATGTATGCCAGCGGCACGATTTCCACTACATTCTGCTCCATGGCAGTGCGCAGTTTGTCCGGCGACATCATGTCTTCGAGTGCATCGTAGAGCGGCCTCAGGTACGGATCGACCTTTTCCCGAAGATCGCCCGGTAGGAAGCCGAGCCGCTCGCCCGCCTCAACTGCCGGCCGGGCAAGCACGATGCGTTTGACCTGCTTAGACTTGAGCGCCGCAACCGCCATCGCCACGGCGAGATACGTTTTTCCGGTTCCCGCCGGTCCGATCGCGAAAACGATATCGTTGGCCCTCGCAGATTCAACCAGTCGCGCCTGATTCGGCGTTCGGGGCCGAATCATTCCACCTCCCGGGGTAAACAGCACGACGTCCTTCGCATCCTGTGAGGCCGGAGACCCGTCGCTGGTCGTCGTAAGCGCAAGAATCGTATCGACGTCATTTTCCGTGAGATTGCCGTTGCGGTTCAAGACGATGGTGAGTTCGTTCACCACTTGCTCGATTCGCTGCAAACTATCCGCATCACCCTTTAGAAAAAGCTTGTTACCACGTGCGGTGATGCGGGTATCAGGAAATGCGGATTCTATCCGCCGAAGGTATACATCGTTAAAACCGAATAGAAGCAGGGGCTCCGCTCCGCTGATCGTGATCGTCTTCTCAGCCAAGATGTGTGATTTCCGTCTGGTATATGCTCAATAGAGAACTTTTCAGTTCGGAGGTCCTCCCGAACGGCTTCGCTGGATCCCATACGGTAGAGAGGCGCATTTGGTGCCTGGCTCCGGGATCCCATTATTCCCCGATCGGTACGGCGTAACGTCTCCGCAAGTCCTAAGCTATAAAATCATTGGATGTCGTGAAGCAAAAGCTTTTCGTTGAGTTCACAAAGATGAATGGAGCCGGTAACGACTTCATTGTGATCGACAACAGGTTCTTTCATTTCTCAGACGAAGAGCTGGCGACGATTGCCCGCACATTTTGCCCTCGCAAGGTTGGAATTGGCGCTGACGG
>CBFGXY010000266.1:0-3258 GCA_965652945.1 uncultured bacterium | reverse complement strand
GGCCCGATGGTGCGGCTCCTGGTGGGAGGGTCGGTTTCTTTGTGGACGCGGCCATTCCCGGAGGCATCGTAGGCTTCCCGGCTGCAGGCTTCATCCCCGGCGGCATCGCGGGTTTACGGGCTCCCGATGGAAGTGTAGGCTTCTTGCTTTCAGGCAGACCGGCGGGTTTGGCTTTGTGGTTATGCTCGGAGTCAGACATAGCAATTAATGGCCTGTTAAACGACAGCCGCGGCTATCGGCAATAGGCGGTCGATCTCGTGTTCAATTTCGCTCGTGCGGAAGGGCAAGCCCTTGATCTTATTGAGCGGCTTGAAGTCGAGCAGGAAACGATCGCGAAGGATGCGCACCAGCTGCCCGTTGTTCAGCTCGGGCACGAGCCACGTATTGTAGCGTGCGAAGATCTCCGCAAGGTCGGGTGGAAGTGGATTCAAATGGCGCAGATGAATCGATCCGATTCGATGGCCTTCGGCCCGCTTTCGTTCGACGGCGGCCTCGATCGCACCGCGCGTCGAGCCCCATCCAACGACCAGGACCTCGCCGGATTCATCCCCGAAAATCTCTGTCGGCGGGATGTCCCTCGCGATACTCTCTACTTTCCGGGCGCGAAGTTTCACCATGTACTCATGGTTGTCGGGATCGTACGAGACGTTGCCCGTTCCCTCTTCTTTTTCCAGACCACCGATTCGGTGCTCAAGGCCCGCGGTTCCAGGTCGTGCCCAGGGGCGCGCCAGAGACTCCGGCGACCGGAGATAGGGCTGGAAGACATCCTTGCCTTCGACTACGGCGTTCGGATCTTTCGCAAACTGGACCTCGATGGCCGGCAATTTGTCGACGTCAGGTATCGGCCACGGCTCCGCCCCGTTGGCAAGGTAGCCGTCGGACAACAGCATTACGGGTGTCATGTACTGAACCGAAATCCGGGCGGCTTCGAATGCCGCGTAGAAGCAGTCGCCCGGCGTACTCGCAGCAATGACCGGGATCGGTGCTTCGCCGTTTCGTCCATACATCGCCTGAAGCAGATCGCTTTGCTCAGTCTTGGTGGGCAGGCCGGTCGAGGGGCCTCCGCGCTGGACGTTTACCACCAGCAGCGGCAACTCCGTCATCACGGCCAGCGAAATCGACTCGGTCTTGAGCGCCACGCCCGGTCCGCTGGTACCGGTAACTCCGAGCGAGCCTCCAAAGCTTGCGCCAATGGCCGCACCGATGGCAGCGATTTCGTCCTCTGCCTGAAACGTTGTGATCCCGAAGTTCTTCAGCCGGCTCAGTTCGTGCAGCAGGTCAGACGCCGGAGTGATTGGATACGACCCGTAGAACAGGTCGAGTCCGCTCTGGCGAGCGGCCGCAGCAAGTCCGAGGGCGAGCGCCTGTGCACCGCGAATGGCCCGATAACGTCCGGGCTTCAGCTTTGCAGGTTGAACTTCGTAGCGCGTCGCAAAAATTTCAGCCGTCTCACCGAAGTGATAGCCTTTCCTGAGAAGAAGCAGATTGGCGTCTTTGATCTCAGGTGACTTCGAAAACTTCTCAGATATCCATTCTTCCGCGGGCGCCATCGGTCGCGAATACATCCAGAGCGAAAGCCCTAGCGCGAACATGTTCTTGCTGCGATCGATCTCCTTCTTATCGAGGGACGATTCTTTCAGCGTTTCGTGCGTGAGCTTCGTGATCTCGACCTGCACGAGATGATACCCCTCAAGGCTTCCATCGTCGAGCGGATTCGAGTCGTACTTAGCGAGATCGAGGCCGCGCTTATCGAAGGCATCGGAGTTGACGAGGATGGTTCCACCTGGGCGAACACGGCCGAGGTTGACCTTCAGCGCGGCGGGGTTCATGGCCACCAGCATGTCGACCTCGTCTCCCGGTGTACGGATATCGACCGAGCCGAAGTGAAGCTGGAAGCCGCTGACCCCGTAGGTGGTGCCGGCGGGTGCGCGAATTTCGGCGGGGAAGTCGGGCAGGGTGGCTAGATCGTTCCGGGCAAATGCGGTCGCGAGCGTAAACTGGGATCCTGCGAGCTGCATTCCGTCTCCCGAGTCGCCGGCGAAAAGTACGGTAGCCTCGGGAAGCTGCTGTACGGCCTTGGTTGTGCTTCTCATTCCACGGGATGAATAGGGCCGTCCGGCTACCTGCCGCCGGGCGGCGACGTCATATTTCGTCCGACCCTAACGCACCGATTATGCACGTGTTCGCGCCGCTGTCGCTTGTTCATACGATAGCAACAATCGGAGTGTGGACGTGGGAAGCGTCGCACACCACACTTTCCCGTATCTACATATATTTGCCTTAAAAACCTACGATATAGACGGCCCACCGAAGATCACGGGGAGCTGCCGAATGCATGGACCATTCCTCAGCTTTCAGTCTCCTGCAGCATGCGTTCTTCGCCCGTCAGGCGCGCCCGGTCGAAAGCCTTAACATGCACCGCACGCGCCCGCTGTGCCTGCTTCCGGCGGATCATCTTCTCAATGGTAATGACCGGCAGCACGGCCAGTGCCACGACCGTGGCCCGCAGCCATGCCTCCCATCCCAGAGGAGCCGATCCAAACAAGGCATTCATGGTCGGCAGATACACGAATCCGGCCTGTAAGATCAGCAACAACACTATTCCACCGTACACATACGGGTTTGTCCACAAACCGATGTGGAAGACAGAGTCGTGCAGCGTGCGACACTGAATCAGATAAAATATCTGGAACAGTATCACGGTAGTCACCGCCGTGGTCTGCGCTCGGGCCAGGGCATTCTCGGGCGATGCTCCTGCTTCCAGCAGTGCATTGTGTTCGAGCAAGAATAGGGCGATCCCCCCGATCGTCATCAGTATCGCAACCACGAGCGTCCGGAAGACGACAAAGCGATTAAGGACGGACTCGCGCGGATCTCGCGGCCTGCGGCGCATCAATCCCGGCTCCATCGCTTCGAATGCAAGCGGGAGGGCGAGTGCAACGGTGGCCACCAGGTTGATCCAGAGAATCTGTACGGGCAGCATCGGCATCAAAATAGATCCGCCGACGACCGGAAAGAATGCCACCGCAATCAGAATAATCAGCGCCTCTCCGATATTGGTAGGCAGAACGAAGGCGAGCGATTTGACGAGGTTGTCGTACACGCGGCGTCCTTCCTCGACGGCCGCGGCGATACTCGCGAAGTTGTCATCCGCCAATACCATATCGGCAGATTCTTTCGCCACGGCGGTGCCGGATATTTTATCTGATTCAGTGTCGCACGGTGCACGACTCTGTCTTCCACATCGGTTTGTGGACA
>CBFGXY010000265.1:0-3259 GCA_965652945.1 uncultured bacterium | reverse complement strand
GGCCGTCTGCCGTTCGTCTGGATCTCCAACCGGATCAACGCCAACGGTGTGATGCGCGGTCAGCGGGGAATTCTCGCAGACGAATGGGGAACGGGCAACAATCCGGAGTGGAATGGCTTCCAGGACGACATCAATGCGTATCGTCCGGATCCCTCCCTTATCGAGGCGGAAATCCCAACGCAGGTGAACGTCACAGCCGACGACTTTAAACTGCCGCAGGTCTGGCGCTCGAACATTGCAGTGGACCATCGCCTGCCCTACGACGTCGTGGGAACAGCGGAGATCATCTATGCTCGGGACTTCAACAGCCCGCTCGCGGTGAACCTGGCACAGCGTCCAACAGGCGAGTCGGTTAATGTTGCTGGGCACGACTATACGATCTACGAGCAGCGAATCGACCGTCCGGATGGCACCCCCTCGGGTATCCGCGAGATGTATTATCTCACTAACATCAATGAGGGATCGTATATCTCTGCGACGCTCGGACTGGAGAAGGCGTGGAACAACGGCCTCTTTACGAGCGCCAGCTATACCTACAGCCGGTCCCGCGACTACGGTCTGATTGGAGGATCGCAGGCACAGTCGCTCTGGCCCAACGTGGTTCGCAACGACCGTAACAACCCAGAATCAGGCTTCTCGCGCTTCGACGCGCCGAACCGACTCCTTGCGCAGGTATCGTATAACGCGCCGCTTATCAATCGGCAGAGCCCGACGATGATCTCCCTCGTGTACCGCGGCGGCGATCAGGGCCGTTACAGCTACACCTACGCTGGCAACTTCGGAGATGGTGGCGGCCGACTGATGTACGTTCCGCGCAACTTCGACGAAGCGCAACTCGTGGACCGCACCGACAACAACGGCAATGTTATCGCCACGGCTCAGGAGCAGTGGCAGGAACTCGATCGCTTCATTTCGAACGATCCGTACCTGAGCAGCAAGCGGGGCGAGGTAACTGAGCGCAACGGTGCCAAACTGCCGTGGCTGCATCGGTTTGATCTCCGACTGAGCCAGGACATCGGCGCAGCCTTCGGAAGTGACCATCGCGTCAGACTTACGTTCGACATTCTCAACGTCGGCAACCTGATTAATAACATCTGGGGCGTCACAAAGAACCCGATTCAGACGAACCCGATGACATATCAGGGTCCGGATGCAAATGGGAATGCGACCTTCACTGTGAACCCGCCGTCTGCCGGTTTCGGTGATGACAGCTTCATTCGGAGCATCAACACC
The DNA here is from genome assembly GCA_965652945.1 of uncultured bacterium. Taxonomy (GTDB): domain Bacteria; phylum Bacteroidota; class Rhodothermia; order Rhodothermales; family CAZKDQ01; genus CAZKDQ01. Next base: position 2,026 of record CBFGXY010000265.1, on the reverse strand, counting down.
AACAACACGTGGAGTGCGCAGTTTGGAATCCGATACCTGTTTAATTAACAGCCAGGTAGGAATCCGCGGTTCAAGCAGTTGTTGTTCTTACAATAAGAAGGGGCTCCTCATGGGAGCCCCTTCTTTATTTCACAGACACCTTAATTCTTACCGATATCAGGGTCAAACAGGCTATAAGCTTCGCTTCGATACTCAGACCATTTGTGTAAAACACACATTCGGCGGTAACCCTCGCATGAAAACCACGCCAAGGTCAATAAACAATTTGATTTGCGCGTAATAGAACGGTCTATAGGCCATCGACCATTAGATCGCTGAGCCTCGATTCGTCCGGTAAGTACACCCTTCCGACCCACTTCTTCTTTCGAAATGAACAATCCCAGAGCATCAAACACCTGGGATCATTCATGATCGAGCCTTAGTTTAGACTCGATCTACATAAGGCATTCGAAGTCACTTTATGTCTTCCCCAGCATTTCGGCTGACTATCTTTTTCCTGGCCCTGCTTTTCGTTCGGCCGGCCTTTCCCCAGGCGAAATCAGACACGGTGTACGTGACCGTGAAATCTGATGGGTCGCTTAAGGTGGACTCCACGGGAAGTGTTCTGGATCGCGGATTGATGGTTAAACCGATCGTCGTGTCGGCGACTCGGTCGCATCGCCTGCTGGAGGATGTGCCCGTACCGACCATGATCGTTGGGGCGGATGAGATTGCAGCAATGGGTTCGCGGCGCTTGAGTGACATCTTAGGGGAGCAGCCTGGACTTCAGATCATCCATGGTCACGGATCGGCATCATTGCAGATGCAGGGGCTGGAATCGAGTTACACGCTCATTCTGGTGGATGGAGAGCCGGTAGTCGGGCGTATGGCCGGTGAACTGGATCTGGAGCGATTGTCCGTCACTGCGGTAGAGCAGGTTGAGGTGATTCGCGGACCCTTCTCGTCACGATATGGATCTGATGCACTGGCCGGTGTCGTAAATCTGGTGACCCGGCGGCCGGGCATCGAGGAAGGAGGTCGACTGAGCGCGCAGTACCTCTCGCATGGCACGTCCGACATCTCGGCTGAGATCGAGACGGGCGCCGAACGGTGGGGCCTGCGAGGCATCGTGAATCGCTACGGATCGAACGGATTCAGCCTCAACCCTGAGTCCGGATCGCTGACCATTCCGGCCTTTGCTGACTATTCCGGCGAGGTGCATGCCTATGCCGAACCGACTGAGGACACCCGGATCTCATTGCGCGGCCGGCTTTCGCACGAAAATCAGGAGGGGCGGTTTTTCGTCGAAGACGTGCTGTTTTTAGACGATGCCCGGCGCTCCGACATAAGCGTTAACCCGGTAGTGCGCCACCGATTCTCTTCTCGATTCAGAGGCGAAATGTCGCTTCACGCTTCTCGGTTCAGCAATGCATCCGAAACGAATGAGCCGACAGGCGGACTGACTCTGGAGACGGATTTCGTTCACAACTATCGAAAAGCCGAGGCAGTCATCACCTGGCTTCCTCCGGCGAGCCTCCTGCTCTACTCGGGAGGAGGTGTGATTTCAGAAAGAGTGGGTGGAGAACGGTATCCCGCAGAGCGGTCGGCCCATCAGATTTATGGCTTTACCGAGCTCGAATGGATGCCGTCCAGGTTTCTGGATATCGTCGTATCAGGCAGGCTCGATGTCCCGAGTGATTATGCGAGCCGAATTACCCCCAAGATTTCTCTTTTGGGAAAACCCGCAGAGTGGCTTCGCATTCGGGCCTCGATCGGAAGTGGATATCGCGCACCGGCTTTCCGCCAACGTTATCTCGTGTTTGCCAACGCCGCTGCCGGGTATCACCTGTTCGGTGCCGAGGAAGTAATGTCCGAGCTACAGCGGTATGACGATCTCGGAGCCATCGATCGATACCTCATCAAACCGCACGACCTGGGGAGCTTGCGCGCCGAGAACAGTACGGCATATGGACTTGGGGTGGAGGTCGAACCCGTTTCAGGGCTGCGGCTCAAAGTCAACGCCTTCCACAACGAAGTCAAGGACCTC
>CBFGXY010000264.1:0-3266 GCA_965652945.1 uncultured bacterium | reverse complement strand
CCAGACCCTTGAACAGGGTTTCGGCTTTCTTCATGACTCCTACCGATTTTGTTAGTTAAACTCCTACCTGCCATGAACATAACGTTCTTTTTACGATCGGTCAATGTGTGTGGAGTTACACAAAATTTCGGCGTACCACGGTCGCTAAGTGCATGTTGACTGTTACTTATATGTATTTAAGCGATCGATTAAGGCTCATAGCACTATTTAACTGTAGCCGGTCACGGCCGATACAGGTCTGGAATGGCACCCTCCGACAATGAATCCTTCCGTGCCGATAATTACGAGTCGGACTTCGAATAGCGACCAGATCGTACGGACTGTTAGCGTCCTATGCGTGCTGTGTATGCTGTTGGCAGGTTTAATACTGAACCTTCCTGTCCAGGCGCAAACGGCTACGATCGAGGGCTTCCCCCTCTATCTCGACTACTACTCGCACGACGATTATTCGGGTCATCCTCAGAACTGGGCTATTGCGCAGGATGAACATGGGATAATCTATGTGGCCAACAAGCTCGGAATCCTTGAGTTTGACGGAACCGATTGGCGCACTCGTGCGGCCATGAACCACTCGACGGCACGATCACTGGCCGTTGGTGAGGATGGGCTCGTATATGGCGGATTCGTTGGGGATTTCGGGTATCTCCGGCCATTGAGAGACGGATCGAAGGAGTTTGTCTCTCTAGCCGACTCGCTGGACATCGAGGAGCGGCTCTTTGACGATGTCTGGGGAACGCATGCTGCCGGCCCCTATATTTATTTTCAAACCCGCGATAACATTTATCGATGGGACGGCACCGAATTTAGGATTTTCGAGGCCAGGAGCTCATTTCGCACCTCATTTTCTGTAGGAGGCAGATACTACGTTCGGGACCAGAATTATGGTCTTTTCACGGATGAGAACGGTGAACTGGTTCTCGTGCACGGCGGAGAGTTTTTCATCGAACGTCAGGTCTATATGATGGCGCCCTTTGGGGGCGATATCCTGATTGGTACCAGAGAAGATGGACTCTTTGTCTATGACGGCACCCGCTTCAGCCGATTCGAGACTGAAGTGGATGAATGGCTGGCCGAGAATCGTCTTTATAGCGGGACGACGGTTCAGGATCGAGGCATCGTCCTGGGGACGCTTGGCGGAGGAATTGCCGTTCTTGACAATCGTGGCCGCCTCCGACAGATCTACAACGAAGATTACGGCCTTGTCGACGGATGGGTGAATTATGTTTTCGCAGATCGCGAGGACGGGGTGTGGCTCGCACATCATAATTCGGGCATCACGCGGATGGATGTGCCTGCGGAGCTCACGGTATATGATGAACGCCATGGCCTTCGATCGGGCCTCATCTATTACGTATCACGTGACAAGTCTCGTCTGATCGTTTCTACCAGTTCCGGACTCTCGCAACTTACGGTCGATGACGCGAATCAGTCGTTTCCACGATTTGAACATGGTACTTCGGATGGAAGCGGCATCCACGCGACACTGAAGGTGGGCGACAAACTCCTGATTGCGACCGACGTAGGACTCGAGGTCCACGATAGAGACGGAATTCAAGTTGCCTCGGTTCAGACCGGTATCATGATGAGTCTGGCCGCAGTGAACGATACGACCGTATATGCAGCCGGTGGACGCGGAATCTTCCTCGTCACGCTTGGAGAAGCCGGCTTGACCACCCAGTTCGTAGCAGTCGAAGATAATTTCATCGAATCGGTCAGTTATGACACTGAGGGGCGTCTATGGGCGATCACTAGATCGCGTGAGGTCCTGCTCCTGACTCATGGCGAGGACAGCTATGCAGACCTGACTGTATCAAGGCTGGGACCTGTCGATGGTGTTCCAACGAGCAACTTCATACTCAGCAGTCTTTATGACGAGACTGTTCTGGTATCGAGGACTGGAGTTCGCAGATATGAACTCGACAGCGAAACGGGCAGATGGAAGTTTGTACCGGATCAGCGATTCAAGATTTTAAGCGAGTCGCGAGACGCGGAAATCCTCTCTTTCGTGCAGGACAAGCTGGGGCGGATCTGGATCGTACGGCAAGATGGAGTCGATATTCTGACCGAAAATGAGGACGGCACGTTCAATGTGGACTCCCCAGCGGTGTTGCAGATACCCGACTGGCGATTCGTGCAGATCTATGCTGAGTCAAACGGCGTCACCTGGCTCAGTAACAACCATCGCCTTTTCCGCTACGACCCATCGCTGGGCGTACGTAAGAATTACGATGCCACGCTTCCTCCACTGATCCGTGAGGTTACACTGGTTGAAACGGGCGAGCGGATCTCTGCCGAGGTTCTGGCTTCCCCGTCCATCGGTGATCTGCAGGAGCTCGCGTATCGCCAGAACGCCGTCCGTTTCGAGTTTGCGCTTCCCAGTTACAACGACCCGCGGCTGAACCGCTTCCAGTATTTGCTCGAAGGGCACGACCGAACCTGGTCGGACTGGACGACACTTACCCACAAGAATTACACGAACCTGTTCGAAGGCACGTACCGCCTTCGACTCCGTGGTATGAATGCGTACGGCTCGATCGGCCCCGAAGCTGTGTACACGTTTCGCATTCTTCCACCATGGTATCGTACGGTCTGGGCATATGGTACCTACCTCGGGCTCTTTATCATCCTCGGCATTTTCCTGTTTCACTACCGCCGACTGTCACAGGCCCACCGTCGGGCCGCGGAACAGGCCGCCGAGCTGGCTCGCGAGCGGAATGTGAACGAGCGTCTGCAGGAGAGCTACCGCCGACTGCAGGAGGCCAACGAGAGTCTGCTGCAGGCCGACAAGCTGAAAGATGAGTTTCTGGCCAGTACCTCTCACGAACTGCGTACTCCGCTCACCGCAATACTCGGATTTGCATCCATTCTGAAAGAGGAAATCTCGGGCGAGCATGAGGAGTTTCTGGGGATGATCGAGGAAAACGGGAAGCGACTGCTTCACACTTTGAACTCGCTTCTCGATCTGGCCAAGTTAAGGGTCGGAATGATGGACATCGATATGAAGCCAACCGATGTGACGCGGCGCGCGCACGAGGTCGGCAAGCTGATGATGCCGCTCGCATCGAAGAAACAGCTGGATCTCGAAGTCCGAACCCCTTCGACGGCCATCTATGCACTACTCGATCCACATGGTATCGAACGAGTGCTCTATAATCTGATCGGCAATGCCATCAAGTTTACTCAAGAGGGAGGTGTGACGGTTACTGTTGCGGAGGTCGAGGACGAGATTATGATCACGGTTGCCGACACGGGCGTCGGGATCGAGG
>CBFGXY010000263.1:0-3269 GCA_965652945.1 uncultured bacterium | reverse complement strand
GGTCAGCTGCTTCGCTACTGCCGTAGCGACATCCACCACGAACAACTTCACACCCTGGTCTGCATCGTGTGTAAAAATGAACCTCGAACCGTCCGGCGACCATCTGACGTTTCTGATTCGCGGCTCATCCGGCAGCCCGCTGACTTCTCTCCGGGAGAAATCCTCAAGCGTCTGGATCGTAATCCCTACATAACTGCGGGGTCGACTGGGAGCGTTGTTCGCAGGATTGAACCGTATCCCCGCAAGGCGCAGCTCTGGGGCGGCAAGATCCGATAGAGAGGGCACCGACGGCCGGTCCATCAATAACATCATTGAGCGGTCGGGACTCAGCGATACGGCCGGGGTGGCGGGCGCATCCACCAGAGATACCAGGACCGGTTCAGGCGTCTGATAACGATCCTGGGCGGATGTCGGATGATAAAACGTCCAGAGAACCGCTAATAAGAGAACGCAGCGAGCAATCATGATACGTCAAGAAAATTGATACAAATCATTCCGCCTTGAATGTAACGCCCCGTTAACGATGCCGCAATTCAAAGGTGCGAGGAGAGGTTAAAACTGTCCGACACAGATCGCATCCGTGTGCACCATTGTCGGGAGAGTCACGCGATTCAAACGTCTGTAGAGGCCTCGATCCACGATCGCTGTTACGCCCGTTCCTCCGAAGCGACGATACGCGCGACCCCAGATCCACGGCCGCAGGCCGGCGGTCGCACCTCTATAGTAGACAGCACATCACCACGCAGTCGTCATCAACGCACGGCAATCGCAAGGAAATGCGGCATCTTACGTGCTGCGGATAATGACAAACTTGCGACCAAAAGAAGAAAGGCGTAGCCACATCGGTTCCGCCTCCTTTTTAATCGATGATATCTGCAGGATTCCTTTTTGCCGGGTCTCCGTTATGCGCGAGATACCTGTTCCACCAGAACACTCCCGAGAAGAACATCAGGAATCCGGCGAAACTCATCGCGCTATTGACGGCAGCGATCCGCCAGTGAGAATCTCCGCTTTCCAGAAAAACTACATCCTGATCGGCGTCGGGACTCACAAGGACTTCCACTTCGTCTCGATCCCGCACGTACTGTATCAAGGTGTACGGAATGGCAACGTGCTTCTTCTGAATGACCGTACCATCGTCCATCTCAACAAGGAGACCCACATACGCGTGCTTCACTTCCGAGCGATCGGTCAAATCGAACTCAGTAATCTGCGCCATCGCCGGGACGCCCTCTCGGTACGTGTCGCGTATGTCCAGGGATACAAGCGCCTGGTGGATCGTGAGAAAAAACAAGATGCCCGGCATCAGCCAGAGAAGACGGGCAACGATATGGACGGAGGATCGCTTCACGGTTGACAGGAAATGTGACGCCTCAGCGGACAATCATGGAATGCGGGCCGCTTCCGATCCGGAAGACTTGTTCGCGCAGCAAGAGCAAGGAAGCCTTCCGTGCCGTCAGCTTAGAAAGAGATACGGTTTCCAGGTCTCATCCAGGGTGCCCACATAATCACGAATGAACATAACGTGACTTGGTCTGAACGGTTTACGAAAAAGACGCATATTTGCCTCTTCAGGCGTGCGGTTACCTTTCCGATTATTGCACCGGGTACAGGCAGTCACAAGGTTCTCCCACGTATCCCTTCCACCGCGGCTTCGCGGTACGACGTGATCGATGGTTAGCTTCTCACGACCTCTACAATACTGACACCGGAACCGGTCCCGACGGAGTATATTTTTACGCGACAGCATGATCCGCTTGTACGGCACGGAAACGTACGCTTTCAATCGCACGATACTGGGCCACGGAAGATGTGTCGATGGTGACCGGACAAATCGATGATCATCCGCCTGGACAAGTTCTGCCTTGCGCATCAGTACAAGGATGACTGCGCGCTCGACCGAGCATATCGTAAGCGCACAGTAATCTTGATTTAAAACGAGAACGTGGCCATTCATGACCCAAAACGGCCCATACCGTTAGACAGACTGAGAAGCGAGTCCCGCCTGCGGATCCATCTGAAAGGAGGTGTGATGTCAGCTGGAGGATTTCGGAAAGCTAAATACCTTTGTTGAGCTGGTGGATGAGCTGGAATTACAACGATCTACCTAGTTACGCGGAATTTACAGACAAAGTTCATAACGATAAAGTGGCGGGAGAGTAATGTATCTTGCGACGTCACCAAGCCACTGCACACTATCCATGCCACGTACACTCAGGCCACAAACCGGCGTCATCCCTTTTCGTCGTCTGCATGGTGAGTTCGAGGTGATGCTGGTCACCTCCAGCACCCGCCACCGGTGGATCATCCCAAAAGGTTATGTCGAGGATGATCTCGGCGTCGTGGAGTCCGCACGTCTCGAGGCCTATGAAGAGGCCGGGGTGAAGGGCAGCGTACATCCCGAGCCGATCGGAAGCTACCTTCACGACCGGCAGGGCCGCCCCGCGTCGCTCGTGGAAGTGTATATAATGGAGGTGGAAGAGGTACTTCCGGAGGATGATTGGCCAGAAAGCCATTTTCGGAAACGTGAATGGATGCCGTTTGCGGCCGCACGAGCGTCGGTCCTCGAGACGGGATTGAAAGATCTACTCACGCGCGCCGAAGAGTTGCTCCTCACGTCGTAATTTGCGAGGGTCTCTGCGGTATGGAAACAAACCTCTTTTGAGGTCGCTTTAATCCCGTAGACATTTACGGCTGGTCTACTTTAGCACATGCGGCTACTGATACTGTCCATTTTCTGTGTTCTTCTGATCTCGCTGCCCGCGTCTGCGGGAGGGCCGGCAAGGAGCGTCGATACGGTCGAGGCAACGCAGTCTGAGGGCTATGTGCTGACACCCGCTTATCCTAATCCTTTTAACCCCTCCACAACCTTCTCCCTGACAGTCGACGTGCGCCAACAAGTAGCGGTTGAGGTATTCAATCTGCTCGGTCAGCGTGTGGACGTTTTATTTGAGGGTATGATGGAGGAGGACGAGACGCGGACGTTCACCTTTGACGGAAGTGACCTCCCCAGCGGGATTTACCTGTACCGCGTCACTGGATCACGCTTCGTAGCCACGCGGCACGTCACGCTGCTGAAATGATCCAAGCGATGCGGGTGCCCGGCAATCTGTTCCTCATGCCGAGCCCCTCATGCTGGACGGTCTGCTACTCGATGAGGACGTCACCATAGGAAATCACCTCCGCACGCGCATCCGTAATCAGGACGCGAAACAGTCCGGTGGTTCCGAAGAGAGCCGCGTCCAGTTCCAGCACGAAATAGCCGGGCT
>CBFGXY010000262.1:0-3280 GCA_965652945.1 uncultured bacterium | reverse complement strand
CGAACCCCGCCCTACTCTGCGAAATTGACAGACATCTTCCGTCCTTCAGCCGTCGATCACGCTGAATGGTGCTGGCCCGGAATTCCCCACCGCTCGCGCTCGGCTTCGATCCACTCATCGAGACCCGGAAACGCCGTGGTCTGAGCCTGAAGCGTTAAGGGAGTGGTGCTGAACAGCACAATTAAGAACGCGAGCACGACGCTGCGCAGGGCAGCGGGGGTTGGAATCGACTTTGTTGCGTTCCCGAAATTCCGTTTCATATCGGTGGATGAAGTTGGATGGCAATTCCGAAGAGGCTGCAGACGCGATCGAGCGACGAAAGCACATGACGCACACGATGCGCCCGTGCCAAAGGTAACGAACCCCGCCCTACTCTGCGAAATTGACAGACATCTTCCGTCCTTCAGCCGTCGCCTCCGACAAGCTGTTCTCAGCACTCCACAGATCTGGACCACTTCCTGTGCGACTCGGAAAAAGCCGCCATGTAGAGAGATGAGCTCTTCCGCTGTAATATCGATCTCTGACGGGCTTGCGCGATGCCCCTGGGCCACAACGCATCCGGCCAATCAGCTCTACCACGACCACGAATGGGGCGTACCTGTTCGCGGAGAGCGAGCACTCTTCGAGCGCATTTGCCTCGAAGCGTTTCAAGCCGGATTATCGTGGCTGACGATCCTCTTAAAGCGGGAAGCCTTTCGCGATGCCTTTCGCGGGTTTGATCCGGACCGTGTCGCAGCCCTGACGGATGAAGACCTCGACCGGCTCATGGATAACGAACGCATCGTTCGAAACCGGCGGAAAATCGAGGCGGCCCGTTCGAACGCACGGGCGACGATCTCGCTTCGGGAGAACGGAGGTCTGGATCGACTGATCTGGTCCTTCCAACCAGAAGCAGCACTGACTCCAAGCACTACGGCGGATCTTCCAGTGATGACACCAGAATCTCAGGCATTATCCAGGGAATTAAAGCGGCGGGGATTTCGCTTCGTCGGACCGACGACGATGTTCGCACTGATGTGTGCCATCGGGATGATAGACGCGCATTTGACAGGATGCCACCGCAGGGGAATTGCGGGTTCGTCTCATCATCAGCCGCCCGACTGAAGCAAAACCTCAGGATGATGGCATTATCCAGGAAACGCAACGGCCTTCCGATGGTCTCACGCCCACATCGACCTTGACCCATCGGGTGGGCGCTTTGCGCATCCTGATGCTTAACCGTTTGTACTTACGAAGTTTAAGGGACCATTTTTTCGTGGCACAGATCATTGATGGTAAAGCCATAGCGGCTGCTGTCCGCCGCTCGGTAAGAACTGAAGTCGAAACCTGGACGTCCGCGGAGCACCGTGCGCCATCACTTGTCGTCATTCTGGTTGGCGATGATCCGGCGTCGGCATCCTACGTGCGCGGGAAGGCACGTGCTGCCGAGGAAGCGGGCATCCGGGGTGAAACGCGCAGGTTCGATGCATCTATTACGCAGGGTGAACTTCTGGATCTGATCTCGCAGCTCAATGCCGATGAGTCCGTCGATGGAATACTGGTACAGCTTCCTTTGCCAGACCATATCGACGAATCTGAAGTGATTCGTACAATCGATCCGGACAAGGATGTCGATGGATTTCATCCTGTCAATGCTGGGCGCCTGATGCTGGATCTCCCGGGATTTCTTCCCGCCACGCCCGCCGGCATCATCGAGCTGTTGCAGCGCTCGGAAATCGAGACGTCGGGAAAGCGCGCCGTGATCGTCGGGCGATCGAATATCGTCGGTAAACCGCTGGCAAATCTCTTGATGCGAAAGGGGATCGATGCAACGGTCACCGTCTGCCACAGCCGCACGCAGGAATTGCCCTCGATCACCCGCCAGGCGGATATACTGGTCGCGGCAATTGGATCGCCTCACTTTGTGACCGCCGACATGATCAAAGAGGGAGCGGCCGTGATCGATGTGGGTGTGAACCGAGTCGAGGATGCCTCCCGCGAGAGAGGGTACCGTCTGGTGGGGGATGTGGATTTTGCCGGAGCCTCGAACGTCGCTTCTTGGATCACACCCGTGCCCGGAGGAGTTGGCCCGATGACGATCGCAATGCTGCTGAAGAATACGCTCCAGGCAGCCCGGATGCGCACGAAGTGATCGGGACTGCTCGGTCCCGGAGCCGAAACCTGCGATCATCACTTCCCCGAACCGACAGAATCAGAACCGCGTATTGACCCACCGCCCATACTAATCCGGCCATGATACTTTCTCACAGTCGCGCTTTCGGCTTCGTCGTCTTATTGATATTCCTTTATGCGGGATGTGGTGGAAGCGAAACCAGATCAGATACCGACGCGACGTCACCGTCTCCCCCAACCGACCTGACCGCGGGCTTGCCTGAACAAAAACCAGACACGCTATTGGTCGAAGGAATGCCCGAACCCGTGACACTGAGGCTTTTCCATGATGAGGGTCTTCCCGCACTGACGTATTTCCCGGAGGGCGATTTTGAACCGGAGATCGTCACCTCGGCGCTTGGCACCGCGATCCATTTCGTCGCGACATTCGGCGGGGTACGAAATGAAAATGCTGCTCTGCGACTGTTTTTTCCATTTCGTCAGGGGCCACTAAACGACCCCGCTCAGCTTGAGACTTTGTTTACGGAGCCGGACGGACTCGCAGACATAGAAGGCTATTCGCTGGATCCCACCAATGGAGGGAGCGCGTGTCCACGTCCGCACAGAAGCTGGGCCTTTCTTGCGGACGACGGTCGGACGGGCTACGCATGCATCTCCGATCGCGAAGGGCAATGGTTTCTGGCCATAGCCGTGTTTCCTCCCGAGTATTCGGATGGATTCGGACCTCGAGCGCTGCCGATTCTGCGCGAGATTCAGCCCGTAGGGCCGGCAGCAGACGCATCGGAGGAAAGAGACTGATACTCCATCGCTTCTTCAATTACGGCATAAAGTCACTGGAAAAGCGCTTCGTCCACCGCTTCCATTTGCTTTTTCATCCGAACAGAACATTTTTTCAATTCCTTTAGTTGACATGTTTCTGCAAAATTGAGTATCGTTGTGCCATGCACAATTCATTCGTCCATAACGCCGCTCCAAGCCCACGACTCCGACGAGTCCGACGTACGATTTCCCGTACGAGGATGGACAGGCGTATTCGGGCGGTATCGAGGGTAATGTAGAACTACACCTCACTGCTTGCACCAGGCGCTGATTCCATCCGGGATCAGCGCTTTTTTTTGTTTATATGAATCTCACCACATCATGTCGATCATTCTCGCTTTCAGCGGCG
>CBFGXY010000261.1:0-3297 GCA_965652945.1 uncultured bacterium | reverse complement strand
CTCGGATGGTGCCATAAAACAAAAGGGCGCCTCCGCAATGCAGAGACGCCCTCAATACTAATGCAGTAGGTCGAATCAGTCGGCTTTCTTCTCGTCGTCTGATTCTTCGCTTTCTTCCGCATCGGGTGCTTCTGCGTCCTCTGCCGACGCCTCTGCGGGCTGCTCGTCCGACTCAGCGCTTGCGGATTCAGCGTCTGCCTGCTCCGTGACATCGGCCTGCGCCTCGGCTTCGAGGTTCTCGACCTCAGTCGACTCGGCCTCTTCAGCGGGGGAGGATTCGTCTTGCGCTTTCGGCGTCTCGGAATCCTTCCTGGCTGCAGTGGTTGCTGCAGCAGTCGTCTCGGCCGATCTTCTACGACCGCGGCGACCGCCTCCTCCACGGCGTGTTCTGCGTGAGCGTCCGCTCGATGTGCTTTCGACCTCCGACTCGTTGAAGTCGACGAACTCGATCACAGCCATCTCGGCACCATCGCCGGAGCGAGGTCCAAGCTTTACGACACGGGTGTAGCCACCGGGCCGATCTCCGACTTTCGGCACGACTTCCGTGAAGAGCTCCGTAACCGCATGCTTATTCTGAAGGTAGCGGAAAACCTCACGTCGGTTGTGCGTCGTATCCTCCTTCGATCTGGTGACGAGCGGCTCGATGTACATCCGGAGCGCTTTCGCTTTCGTGACCGTGGTTCGGATACTTTTATGTTCGATCAGTGCCGAAGACAGCGCTGCGAGCGTAGCCTGGCGGTGGGCGTGCGTTCGCCCGAGTTTAAATCCTTTATGCTGGTGTCTCATAATGCGTCAGATCCGATGTCCTGCCGGTCGCCCGGAGGGGTTTTCGCGTACGATCAGGCGTCTTCGGTATATTTCTCGACGTCCATCCCGAAGGCAAGTCCCCGCTCTTCGAGCACCTGTACGAGTTCGAGGAGCGACTTGCGGCCGAAGTTGCGGAATTTCAGCATTTCCGATTCCTCGCGCCGAACAAGTTCGCCGATATTCTTGATGTTGGCAGCCTTGAGGCAGTTGTGCGCCCGGACGGAGAGATCGAGTTCGTCTACCGGCTGAGCCAGCAGTTCGCGGATGCGCTGAACTTCTGCATCCACCTCTTTCTCTTCTTCTACCGGCTGCGGCTCACCGTCCATCGAAATGAACAGGTTCACGTGATCTCGCAAGATCGATGCGGCCTCAGTGAGGGCATCCTCGGCAGAAATCGATCCATCGGTTGTGATTTCGAGTGTCAGCCGCTCAAAGTCGATCTTCTGGCCCACACGTGTCGGCTTGACCTGGTAGCGCACGTTCTTGATCGGGGTGAAGATCGAGTCGATCGCAATCACTCCGATCGGGTCGTCGGCCTGCTTGTTTTCATCCGCCGGGATATAGCCACGCCCCTGGCCCATGCGCAGTTCGACGTGTAACTCGGCATCCTCACCCAGCGTGGCGATGTGCATGTCCGGGTTTTTGACCTCGAACTCACTGGTAGCCTCCGCGATGTCCTTTGCCGTCCAGTTGCCCGGTCCGGTAAGGTGCAGGTGGATCAGTTCGCCATGGTTCTCATTAGCGCTGAAACGTACGCCTTTGAGGTTCAGAATTATATCGGATACATCCTCGGTGACACCCGGGATTGTCGAAAACTCATGCTGCACGCCATCAATCTTAATCGCAGTAATGGCGGTTCCCTGTAGAGAGGAAAGCAGAACGCGACGCAGTGCATTGCCGATAGTGACGCCGAATCCCCGCTCAAGAGGTTGGATTACGAAGCGACCGTAATCGTCTGTTGCCTCTTCAACCTGGACACCGTCCGGCATCTGAAGTGCTTGAATGCTCATATCAATTCGAGAGTCCTGTTAATGTCAATGCGCCCTGTCGATTCAGCGCCGGCAACCACGGGCCGCCGACGCCTGACTTCAATTACCTCGAGTAGAGCTCCACGATCAGCTGCTCGCGGATGTTCTCGGGAATGTCCTCGCGATTCGGCAGGTCGAGAAACTTGCCCTGCAGCATGTTTCGGTCGACCTCAAGCCACGGATAATTCCGGCGACTGCGCTGTGCTGATTCACTGATGATTTCCAGCTTTCGACTTTTAGGGCGAACGGCTACTACATCGCCTGCCCGGAGCTGGTATGATGGTACGTCGACCAACACGTCGTTAACCAGAATATGGCCGTGGTTCACCAGCTGACGTGCCTGACGCCTGGTGCGGGCGAATCCGAGCCGGTAGACGGTGTTGTCGAGCCGGGCTTCGAGAAATTTCAGCAGGATCTCGCCCGTCACCCCACGCTTACGCGAAGCCTTTACGAACAGGTTATGGAATTGCCGCTCCAGAAGGCCATAGGTATACTTTGCCTTCTGCTTTTCTTTCAGCTGAACCGCGTACTCACTTTCTTTCGTGCGACGCGTGCGGCCGTGCTGTCCCGGCGGGTATGGTTTGCGCTCCAGCGACTTGCTGGGGCCGAAGATCGGTTCTTTTAACCGACGCGCAATTTTCTGCCTTGGGCCTCTGTATCGGGCCATAGATTTTTCCTCTTGTCTCGTTTGTGCTCATTAAACAAACGTACGGAAACGCCCTTGTCGCTTCCGTAACCGGACTTACCACCAAGCGTAGGTCTGATGCAGACTAAAGCCTGATCAAACGCGACGACGCTTCGGCGGCCGGCAGCCGTTGTGTGGGATGGGAGTTACGTCACGGATCGTAGCGATCTCGAGACCAGCGGCCGAAAGGGCCCGGATGGCCGATTCGCGGCCCGAGCCAGGACCTTTGACGTACACATCTACGCGGCGCAGTCCCAGATCGTAGGCTTCCTTCGCTGCCTCAGAGGCAGCTACCTGGGCGGCATACGGAGTGTTCTTCCGGCTACCCTTGAAACCCATCTTACCCGAACTGGCCCACGAGATCGTGTTGCCATACTGGTCCGTCATCGTCACGATGACGTTGTTGAATGTCGCGCGTACGAAGGCCTGGCCATTTGACTCGACGATCACATTCTTCTTACGAACCGATCGTGCTCCGCGTCCCGTTGTTCTTTGTCTCTTTCCCATAATTGATGGCTAAAGCTATCAGCCGCACCAGAGGGCAACCGCCACGTGGATGGTTTCCTGCGCGATGCGGCTCACGGCTCGTTGTATTACTTCCGCGGTGCTTTCTTTTTACCCGCCACAGTTTTCTTACGACCTTTCCGCGTCCGAGCGTTGGTCTGTGTCCGCTGACCGCGAACAGGAAGGCCTCGGCGATGACGCAGACCGCGGTAGCATCCGATATCCATCAGACGCTTGATGTTCAGCTGCACTTCGGTGCGCAACTGACCTTCG
>CBFGXY010000260.1:0-3299 GCA_965652945.1 uncultured bacterium | reverse complement strand
ACGGGACCGCCATTATCTCTGAATCTGTCATGTCTGCCTTGATGTGAATCTGTAGTCGAAATCCTGACCGGCCTCGGATCGGCCGCCACAGCTGCGTGTTGGGACGTCCTCCTGACTCAGACCGGGACGTACCAGCCAACCGTTCGTCTGCGCGGGTCCAGGTACGATTCGGCGACGCGCCGTACATCGTCCGCCGAAATACTGGTGATACGGTCGAGATATCCCGCAAAATGGCGCCAGTCGCCCGCGGCGATAGATTCGTTGAGCTGAGATGCGATGGCATAGGTACCGTCGCGCCGAAACGCTTCCCGCGCCGTCATCTGCCGGACAGCTCTGTCTACTTCTGCTTGCTCTACTCCTTCGTCAACGATCTTCTCCAGTTGCGTATCGATAACGGCTTCTACTTCCTCATGCCTGTGCCCGGGAGCAAGATATGCAACCACATGAAGCAAGCCCGGGTCTCGAAACCGAGAAGTATATGAGGTCACACCCGAGACCAATCCCACATCCGTGAGGCTTCGGTAGAGGCGACTGTCCTTCCCTGTGCTGAGAATTGTACACATCAGGGCCAACACATCCGCATCCGCATCGAGAGCCGACGGCGCCTTGAAGGCGGCGATTACCGAACCCAGCGTCCCTGACTGTTCCAGCCGGACCCTTCGCTCTCCTCGTTGAGGCGGCTCTGCCGTCACATCCTGCGAAATCAGATGCGGCGAACGCGGAATATCCTCGAAATAGCGGGCCACCATTTCCAGGGCCGTGTCAGTCCGAACGTCTCCGACAATAGTGACCGTCGCGTTGTTGGGCCAGTAGTAGGTGTCATAGAAGTGCCGGAGTTCCTCCGCGGTCACACGGCTGACATCCCAGCGCCAACCGATGGTCGGATGATGATAGGGATGTGCACGAAATGCTGATGCCCAGACTTCCTCCATCAACATCCGGTTCGGATCGTTTTCGCCTCGATCCATCTCGTTCAATATGACGGACCGCTCACTCTCGACATCGGCTTCATCGATGAGTGCATTCCTCATCCGATCGGCTTCGATTTCCATCGCGAGCACGAGATGCTCGCGCGGCAGTAGTTCATAGTAATTGGTCCGATCGAGCCACGTAGTCGCATTTATTCTCGCACCTACGCGCTGCAGCACGTTAAATATGGATGTCCCGTTTCGACTGTGGAATCGGTCCGTTCCCTTGAACATCAGATGTTCGAGAAAATGCGTGGCCCCTGTGAGTCCGTACGATTCGTTCCTGCTTCCCACATGATACGTCACCATGAAAGTGGCAACAGGTGCCGCATGGTGAGGCATCACGAGCACGCGCAAACCGTTGGATTCGAGGCGATACTCCGAGATCCCCGCAAGATGATCGACCTCCTTGAACGCTGCTGGAATGGTGGAGACGTTGTCCAGTCGCAATGGCTTCGGTGTTTACGGTTTGTGTGGTGGGATGAGCTGCCGTCCGACTCAACATCCCAGGGCTATTACGCGGATCGTCTCGCTTTTCACTCATCAGTGATCGCAGAAATCGTCGAACAGATCGTTAAAATGCGAGGAGGCCCGTCGTCAATGCGCATCCAGCCAGTTCTCACCTACATTTATTTCCACCTCGACCGGAACGTCAATCGGAAGAGCGGAAACCATTATCTGTCGTACGGTCTCGTCCAGTTGCTCAACTTCTTCGGGCGGCACCTCGAACACGAGTTCGTCATGCACCTGCAGGAGCATCCGGGCCTGGAATTTTTCGGACTTCAGCGACCGATGCAGCCGAATCATCGCAAGCTTGATCATATCCGCCTGCGTTCCCTGGATCGGCATGTTCACCGCCACCCGTTCCGCAAACGACCGGACTGTTCGGTTACGAGATCGGATGTTGGGCACGTAGCGTTTTCGCCCCATCAACGTCTCAACATATCCTTTTTCCCGTGCCCGTTCGACCTGCTCGACCAGAAATCGCGATACGTCCGGATATGACTTCTGATACTGGTCGATGAGAGCTCCTGCATCCTGCACGCTCGTTCGCAGGCGCTGGGCCAGGCCCCACGGGGATACACCGTACGGAATGCCGTAATTAATTTCCTTCGCCTTCGTTCTCTGCTCGCGAGTCACTTCTGCGACATCGACGCCGAAAACTCGAGCGGCTGCCGATGCATGTACATCCTTACCTTCCAGAAAGGCATCTTTGAGCGCCTGGTCCCCGCTCATCGATGCCAGTATGCGCAGCTCAATCTGCACGTAGTCGGCAGCCATCAGGAGCCATCCATCCCGTGGTACGAAGGCCTTTCGGATCTCCCTGCCTCTTTCCGTTCTGACAGGAATGTTCTGAAGGTTTGGATTGGACGAGGACAGCCGCCCAGTTGCCGCAACGGTCTGATTAAAGCTGGTATGGATGCGACGCGTCTCGGGGTGAATCAATGCTCCGAGACTGTCTACGTATGTGCTTTTCAGCTTCGACAGTTGCCTCCAGTCCAGGATGAGGGCCGGTAGTTCGTGCCTGGCTGCGAGTTCTTCAAGCACCGATTCTTTGGTCGAAGGCTGCCCCTTCGAGGTGCGCGATACGATCGGCAGTCCGAGTCGATCGAATAAAATCTCGCCCAGCTGTTGTGGTGAGCCAATGTTGAATTCCGAGCCGGCGGATGCGTATATCTTCTCCTCGAGATCAGTGAGCGACTCTTCCATCTCCTCCGAGATCTCATCCAGGTAGTCCGGGTTGACACGAATGCCGTTGAGTTCCATCTCCGTAAGAACCGGAATCAAAGGGAACTCCACTTCATCAGCCACTTCCGCCAGATCATGTTCTGTGAGTATCGGCTTGAACAGATCGGCCAGTCGGAGCGCCATATCCGCGTCTTCGCAGGCGTACTCTCCACATTCATCCACCGGGACATCCCGCATCGATATCTGGGATCGGCCTTTTCCGATCAGGTCGGTGATCGGAACCATCCGGTGATTCAGATACCTTTCGGCGAGCGCATCTAGACCGTGCGGCTCTTCCGGCGCAATCAGATAATGCGCCACCATCGTATCGAAGAGTTCTCCCTGCACGCGGATACCGTGTCGCGCGAGAACCAGCAGATCGTACTTCAGATTCTGGCCGATCTTTGGTACGTCGCTCTCGAGCACCGGCCGAAGGACATCGACGACTGCGGAGGTGGGCGTTCCATCCGGAAGCGGAGTCGGGACGTAATATGCCTTGCCCGCTTCCCATGAAAACGATATTCCTACCAGCGATGCCCACATCGCCTCGGTCGACGTGGTCTCGGTGTCGAAGGCAAGGCGGTCGTGGCGAGCGAGCTCTTC
>CBFGXY010000259.1:0-3320 GCA_965652945.1 uncultured bacterium | reverse complement strand
GACAAGTTCGAAGACCTGATCGCGATGAACGCGCTCTACCGTCCGGGCCCGATGCAGTTCATCCCGAACTATATCAACCGGAAACACGGGCGCGAAGAGATCGCTTACCCGCACCCCATACTGGAAGACATTCTGTGTCCCACCTACGGTCTGCCCGTATATCAAGAGCAGGTCATGCAGATCGCACAGGTGATGGGCGGCTATACACTCGGCGGTGCCGACATCCTGCGCCGGGCGATGGGAAAAAAGACGCAGGATGTGATGGATGAGCAGCGCTCCGTATTTGTGGAAGGGGCGGTGGAACGCGGCGTGGACGAGAAGACGGCTAACGAAGTTTTCGACATGATGGCGACGTTTGCCGGATACGGCTTCAACAAGTCGCACTCGGCCGCCTATTCGGTTGTCGCCTATCAGACGGCGTATCTGAAGGCCCATTATCCGGCCGAGTTCATGGCTGCCGCCATGACGAACGAGATGGCGGATACGAAGAAACTGGCCGTCGTCCTGGAAGAGGCGCGGCACAAAGGCATCGAGATGCTGCCGCCATCCATCAACCACAGCCAATCGCACTTTACGGTCGAGAATGGAAGCGTGCGCTTCGGATTGGGCGCCGTCAAAGGCGTCGGCCATGGTGCGATCGAGGCAATCATTCAGGCGCGAGAGACGCACGGTGCTCCCAGAACCTTCTTCGAGTTCGTCAAGAATCTCGATTTACGCACCGTGAACAAGAAAGCTGTCGAGTCGCTGGCCAGAACCGGCGCGCTAGACGATCTGGAGGGACATCGTGCCCAGTTTGTAAACGCACTCGATGCGGCATTTCAGTATGCACAGCGAATTCAGGCGGATCTGCTTGCCGGACAAAACTCGCTCTTCGGGTCCAGTGGCGAGAACGCCACATTGATGGAACCGGCTCTCCCCGCGGTCGAACCATGGTCGAAGGCGCAACTGTTGAAGCAGGAACGCGAACTCATCGGTGTTTATGTCAGCGGGCATCCGCTCGAGGCCTACATTCCGGAAATGAACGCGTTCGCGACCGCAACATTCGGTGATCCGGACGAGCTGGGACTTGAAGACGACGACGAGGGCCACTCAGGAGATGGTCGCCCGCGTAGACCCGTTTACTCCTTCCTCGGAATTATCACAGAGGTCAAACGCCGGACGACCAAGTCGGGGAAACCGATCGCTTTTGCCACGCTCGAGGACTTTTCCGGATCAGGAGAACTGGTCTGTTTCTCGTCGACCTTCGATAAAGTGCAGAGCTATCTGGTACCGAACGAGATCGTCCTGGCTCGAGGCGAAACGGAACTGCGAGGAGGCGACATCAAGGTCATCGTCCAGGATATCTACCCCATGTGGAAGGTTCGAGAGCAACTGGTCAAATCGATTACTCTCAAGGTCGATATCGACCTGGTCAAGCCCGAACGGCTCATCGCCTTCCGAGACGTATGTGATGTGAATCGCGGTAACTGCAATCTGTATTTTGATGTGACTGCAGCCGATCTCCAAGAGCCGGGCCGCATCCTGGCGCGAAAGTTCGTCATCGAACCTACTCCGGATCTGATGCGGGAGGCCGCTGCGGCCGTTGGTCGCAATAACGTCATCCTGCACGACGAATGAGCGGAACACACCATCCAGTCATCATTCTCGATTCGCCCCAGGAACCAATCGATCTGACAGTGGGCTACGATATCGAGCGGCTGCGTACGACTCGATGGGGTGTTGGAGGCTACCTCGAACGCCGAACATCTTCGATGTATAGTTCGGATCTATACGCGGGAGAACGAAACGTGCACGTCGGTATCGACATCTGGGGTCCTGCGGGCACACCCGTAAGGGCGTTTACCGACGGAGTCGTTTGGGCGCAGGCCGACAACCGTGCCGACCTGGATTATGGTCCCACCATCGTGGTTCAGCATGAGGTGGGCGGAAGTGATGTCTGGGTCCTCTACGGCCATCTCTCCCGCACATCTCTCGAAAGAAGAACTCCGGGCGACCGGGTGGAAGCCGGCGACGTACTTGGTGCATTCGGCACGGAAGCAGAAAATGGTGGATGGCTTCCTCATCTCCACCTCCAGGTTGCTCGGCAACCGCCTCAGAGTGCCGACATGCCCGGCGTCGTTCATCCCGACGACGTCGGCGAGGCGCGTGAACTTTATCCTGACCCGTCGAGAATAATTATTCCGATTTGGAAGGTGGGCTCGATGGTCGATAGTTAGTCAATACAAGGACTTTCCAGACTGGATGCTCAGATGTTCTATCCCACGGTCACAGATGACGGTCACGTCCTCCAACTCGATCTTCACGGCGCATCGGTAGTGGAAGCGCTACACCTCACGCGGCGTGCGATCACCGAGGCACATCACCGCGGAAGATCAATGGTTAGGCTGATCCATGGCAAATCGACCAGCCAGAGGGATCCCTATGCGAACACGATCAAAAATGCTCTGTATGAGGAATTTGACCAAAAGGCGTATGGAAACATGGTCACGGCAGTCAGCAAACTGGACGGAGTCGCACTGGTATCGCTGACGATCCCTCAGTGGACGGATCCGAACAAAATCACGATTTTTGATTTACAATGAAGGTCGGGCGCAGACTCAATGAACCTTCGACGCATACATATGTAGATCAACGACCTGTCATATGGGATTCACGCGAAAACGTCGCGTTACATTGGTATCTTTTGCCAGATTGTCGGTTGTTACCATAGTGTGACGGCGTCGGCACGGTATTTGTTGTTATAGTAAAGGAGTGCCCGTGTTTTCATGCGCGGGCATGTTCGAAATCAGGAGGCATATGAGGGGCGGCTAGAGATGTCGGATAAACGTTACGATAGAGATCAGCAACTGGAATTGGAGTCGCATTCGACTTCAGACCGTGCGAGGAACCGTTTGCCTCGCCGCGGGCGGTACGCCTTGGTTGCAACTCTCGCCTCTCTGGCGGTCATGCTGATAATGATGTCGGCCACTGGCAGGCTGGACTCCCTGGCTCACAACCTCCTTGAAAACTACAGGGAGACGCGTGCGGCCGAGGTTACTGCAGATCTTCCTGAAGCACTGGTTGAAGCTCACGAGAGAGCAGTCGTTTTTGCTGAGTTGGATATCCACCCGGATATTCTCTTCCGGCCGTACACTTTCGGTCCGGTCCTGACGGAAGGTAAGGGGGAAACACAAACACGAATGATCGAGCAGTTTCGTGATCTCCTGGATATGTATGTGCAGCGTCAGGGTGTGGACGACAACTTTACCATCCGGGTGATGGACAATCGCTCGGGGGAGGACCTCGAAGTGTTTACCCTGGAAAACGAGCGGCGCGCTTTT
>CBFGXY010000258.1:0-3329 GCA_965652945.1 uncultured bacterium | reverse complement strand
CCTCTCCCGATGGAGACGGTCGGCTTCATCCTGATCCAGAGAGCTTCACCCGGCTATTGTATCAGGTGTTGAAAGAGGAAAATGTTTTGGCCAGATCGATTATTCAGTCGTTCGATGTCAGAACACTCAGGGCGGCGCGACGGATCGACGACCAGTGGCGAACCTCGCTGCTGGTTGATTGGGAACAGAATCCTCCTTCGGTAAATGAATACATAGCCCGGTTAGGTTTTCGTCCGGATATCTTAAGTCCCCACCAGATGCTCGTTCACCGAGATCTCGTCGAATCGGCGCACGCCCACGGAATGCTCGTCATTCCATGGACGGTCAACGACGTCATTGAAATGCGCAACCTGGCTGAGATGGGAGTAGACGGAATCATTACTGACTATCCGGACGATGCCATGAATGAGTTTCGCACTTCAGCACCACCGCGAGTAGCCGGAACGGGCTAGTTACCTCAAGGGGCGGACGACTCGAGTATATTAAACCCGTGCAAGAAACAAGACCAATCCATCCTGATGCTTGATCGCTTGTCCTCGGACGAGACATGAGACTTTTAATCGCGGCCAATCGTGCACCCATTCGTGAATCCGAGGAAGGGTGGGTTCCTTCGGTAGGGGGACTGGCAACCGCCTTGCTTCCCGTAATCATGGGAAAAGGTGGTGTCTGGATTGCGTCCCGAGAGAGTGAGGGCGACGAGGCTCCGCGACAACTTTATCCGGAGGATGATCCGGCGATTGCCGTACGCCGCATCGGGTTGTCTGAGGAGGAGATGGACCGGTTCTATTACGGAATGGCGAACCGAGTTCTGTGGCCCGTCTCCCACTACATGATCCATCATCTGGATCTGGATGTCGGTTTCATGGATGTCTACCGCCAGGTGAACCTTCGATTTGCCGAAGCAATTATTGATGAGTACCAGCCGGGCGATCACATCTGGCTTCAGGATTACCACCTGATGCTGGCTCCCGATTATGTCCGGCAGGTACAGCCCGATGCCACAATCGGTCATTTCTGGCACATCCCGTGGCCGGCGATGGAGGTGTTCCGGGTCTTGCCCTGGGCAAGGGAATTATTGCGGGGAATGTTGGGATGTGACGTGATCGGGTTCCATGTCGAGGAGTATGTAGACAACTTCCTTGAAAGTGCGCGCACACTTCTGGGAGCACGTACGGAAGGAAATCTGGTGCACTGGGAAGGTCGTCGGGTTCGAGTCGAGGCTCATCCGATTGGAATCGACGTCAACGCATTTGAAAGCATGTCGCGCAACGCCGGGGAAGGGGCGGCTGAACTGCGAAGAGAGCTCGGTGTCGAACATATCGTAGTTGGCGTCGATAGGCTCGACTATACGAAAGGAATTCTGTCCCGGCTTGAAGCCTTTGAGAGCTTCCTGAAGCAATTTCCCGAGTACCATGAACAGATCGCCTTCTACCAGGTCGCCACGCCCAGCCGAACCGAAGTGGAATCCTATCGCCAGCTGAAGCGAGAAGTCGACGAAACAGTCGGCCGGATCAATGGAGCCTTCGCCAGGGACGGCTGGATCCCGGTCCACTACCGATACCGTGCATTTACTCAAGAAGAGCTCGCCGCGATCTATAGAGCGGCGGATGTGGCGTTCATCACACCGCTAAGAGACGGCATGAATCTGGTTACTCAGGAGTTCGTCGCGGTGAGCGAGGGTGGCGTGCTGGTTCTGTCTGAGCTCACCGGCGCGGCCTACCTGTTGTCTGAAGCGTTGCAGGTAAATCCGTTTGATGCCCAGGGATTGGTAATGACACTGAAGGAAGCCCTCGAGATGCCTCATGACGAACGCTTGCAGCGCCTCGGATGGCTGAAGAAAACGGTTCGTAAGCTTGATGTGCATGAATGGGCCGCAGCCTTTCTGCATTCTCTCGCATCCATCGACTAATTGACCGACTGCCTTTCATGTCTGCTTTCGACATCCCGGTCGCCGACGAACCTCTGTTCTTTCTGGACTACGACGGCTCGCTTGCTCCGATCGTCAATGATCCGATGAAGGCCTTTCCGCATCCCGAGGTGCCCCAACTTCTGCAAGATCTCGAGGAAAGTTATCCTCTGTGGATCATCACTGGTCGATACCTTGCCGACCTATCACATTTCCTTGATCGTCCCTACCGCGCTGTCGGTCTGCATGGGATGCAGGAGGGGATCATCGGTGGTGAAGTCGTGGAGTTGCTGGATGCTGATGAACGAGACGTGCTTGCAGATTGGCGCAGCAGAGTTCCGCCACTCGATGGGCTACAGGTCGAAGAGAAGGGACCGACGTTTGCGCTGCATTATCGACAAGTGGAAGATGCGGACACCGTCGAGAATACCCTTGACTTGTGGTTGAAGGAATTACCGTCGTTTCTGGAGGTTATTCGTGGAAAGAAAGTCTATGAGATCCGTCCGCGCAGTCGAACGAAAGGTACAGCCGTAGCCGGGATCTCATCAGCCAACGCTGAGCACACGCCGGTATATATCGGTGACGATGTAACCGATGAGGATGCATTTAAAGCTCTGAACGAACGCGGGCCATCCGCCATCACGATAAAGGTGGGGGAGGGTGATACGTCGGCGCGCTACCGCCTGTCCGGCCCGAGTGAGGTCGTCGCATATCTGAAGCGATATGTTGAAGGAGAGTCCGGCGAATGCTGAAGTGGGAATGTAGCGCCCCATTTACCAGCCTTCGCTCACGCGCTTCGATTCCTCGATGCGGAAAATCGCGTTGATGAGTCCGAGGTGAGAAAAGCCCTGAGGGAAGTTGCCCAGCAACTCACCACTTTCCGGATGTACTTCCTCCGAATATAGACCGAGCGGATTCATGTACTTGATCAGCTTCGACAGGAGGGCCCGCGCGCGGCCGATGTCGCCTGCCAGGGCAATGGATTCAACCATCCAGAAAGAGGGCAACAGAAAGGCGCCTTCCGGTCCACCCACGCCATCCTCATTTAAATAGCGGTAGAGCAGCGGGCCGCCGTCTATTCCGAGTCCTTTGATACATGCCTCGATCGTGCTCTGAAACCGTGGGTCATCAGCTGGAATGAACCCTACGGTCGGCATCACGAGGACGGCCGCATCGAGATCATCGGCTCCATACGATTGGGTGAAAGCGCCGATGTCAGGATTCCAGGCTTTCTCCAGAATCTCCTCGCGAATCAGCTCAGCCTCATTCCGCCATCTTTCGGTGTCTCGGGGGGATCCCAGCTGAACGGCCAGCTCGGCTGCACGCGTCAAGGCCACCCACGCCCATACCTTCGAGTAGGTATAATGCCGCGGATCATTGCGTGCCTCCCAGATTCCCGCGTCTGGTTCGCTCCACCGCCGGC
>CBFGXY010000257.1:0-3331 GCA_965652945.1 uncultured bacterium | reverse complement strand
GTGGCCGCCGAGATCGTGGACACATACACAGAAGACGCGACCCGCCGCGATCCCCAAAGTCTCCCGCTACTGGATGATGACGACAACGTCGTACTGAACGTCGACGGCGACACGACATGGGTGATGCGCATCGTTTCGGACGGCCTCGTTTCTCTGGGTGGCGAGATTTCACCAGACGGAAGTGAATACTGGGGATGGCAGCCGATCCCGTGTGCCCAGCCGGTAGGCTCCTTTGCGGGCCTGCAAGTGGTCAATCCCTCGAGCGACAAGATCCCCACCAACGACGCCCCCGACGACGACCTCGACGGGAAGCCCGACTCCTGGCCTGAATCGTGGTACAACGAAAACCTCGAGCGGTATGTCTGGCCAGGTGCGTTGCAGCAGGGAGCTTCCAATGCCGACAAGGAGCTCCTCTACTTCATGAATGATTACAACAACCGGGAGTTTGCCTACTACCCCTTCCCCAGCGATTCAACCAAACGCGGCCTCGGTCTCGAAGTCGAAGTCCGTATGTACCAGTGGGCTAATCCGCTTGCCGAAGACGCCCTGTTCATGGTCTACAAAATCACGAACAAGAGCGAGAAGGATCTGGATAAAGTGATCTTCGGAATGTGGGGCGATCCCCACATCGGAGGCCCCAACGACTGGCAGGACGACCTGGCGTATTTCGACCGCGAGTTGAACATGGTCTACGCATGGGATGCCGATGGCAAGTCCGATATCGCCGGGCGCACGCCGGGTTACTTCGGATTCAAGTTCCTCGAGAGCCCCGGAATCGATTATGACGGCATCGACAACGACAACGACGGTATGATTGACGAATCCTGGACCGACGGCATCGACAACGACGGTGACTGGGATCCAGAGACCGATGACGTCGGAATCGACGGCATTCCAGGCACGGGCGACTTCGGTGAAGGTGATGGTGTACCCACGGCCGGTGATCCGTATGACATAACCAAACCCGGTGAACCCAATTTCGAGTTCACGGACCTCGACGAGAGCGACCAGGTGGGCCTGACCTCGTTTGCTTCGCCCCCATTCGCCGGAAACGCGATCAGTAACGACGAACGCGTCTGGAGCTTTGTCCAGCCCGGCCGTTTCGACGAAGTGCCGGAAGAACCGGGCGACTATGTTTTTGTCTACGGATCTGGTCCGATTCGGCTCCTGGCAGGCGAAACCAAGCGTTTTTCAGTCGCGCTGATCCTCGGTGAGAATTTCGACGACCTGACTCTCAATGCCCGCACCGTTCAGCAGATCTACGAATCGGGCTACCGCTTTGCCCGGCCACCTGAGAAACCCATCGTTCGAGCCGTGCCGGGAGACGGAAAAGTGACCCTATACTGGGATGCAGGAGCGGAAGACTCGGTCGATCCGCTGACGGGTGAGAAAGATTTTGAGGGATATGTCATCTATCGATCCACAGATCACGAGTTCAGAGATCAACGGACCGTCACGGATGTGTATGGGACCTCCTTCCTCTATCAACCCCTTACCAACAGCCGAGGTGTTCCCGCCAAATTCGACCTCGATAATGGGATCACCGGACCATCCCCCATTCCATTTCCCAATCGCGGGGTGGCTTTCGACCTTGGAAATGATACGGGGCTCTATCACACCTACGTTGATTCCAATAATGTGGTCAACGGGCAGACCTACTACTATGCGGTTACGGCATACGATCGTGGATATGCCGGCGCGCCGGGCGAGCCCGGCATCCCGCCCTCCGAAACGAGTAAGACGATAACCTATGACCCGACCACCGACCGTTACGTGTTTGATGTCAACACGGTCATGGTAACCCCACGTCCCAAACCTGCAGGATACGTACCGGCAGTCGTAGCGGAGGACGGACTCGAACGAGTAGCCGGTCATGGTACGGGGGATATAACGCTGCGTTTGCTGGATGAGCTGGCAGTGCGCGACAACAATCAGTACAGCATCCGCTTTGACGACACGGGCGGTGAGATACGGTACAGCGTAGTGAACGAAACGCCGGTCACTGTAGAATTCGGTGGATCGGCGGGGAGATATGTATCACTCGGTCACTCGAACATCATCCGCTCCTCATTCGAGGTCGTTGGAGCCACCGGCAATGCCCTTGAAGAAGGGAAACATTACGTCCTCAACGATTCGCTTGGCTCGATAAACATCAGCCAGGACGCCATGTCTTCGGGTCCATTTACGGCCACGTTCAAGTACATGCCGATCCGCGAAAGCGGTCGCATCGCGTCTGAGGAGGCTAACCCGGTCTTTGACGGCATGCACCTTTTCGTTGAAAACGATCCACTCCGGATCGATGAGGAGTCTTCGGGATGGGCCTCTGGAACCGCGGGGCATGCATTTGCAATACGTGAGTCCGTGACCGGCTCGGGCGGCATCGCGCAACCCTACGATTACGAGATTCGATTTGCAGACAGCGACATATCGGAGAGCGTCAATACCGGGACACCGGCCCCGTTTGAAGTCTACAACTTGACACGAGGCAACGAAAAGATCCGATTTTTCTTCGCGGACACCTCCCCGCGCAACGGTCGGTGGGATGTCGGTGAGCCCATCAGCTTCTTCGAGGAAGTCAATGGTACCGACCGGCTCACGTGGCAGGTTACATTTTCGGGATCAGACGAGCGTCCAGGTGCGGGTGACGTTTTCTATGTAGCAACGCATAAGCCCTTCGCAGAGGACGTATTTGCGTTTAACACACGTGGCGCATTGATCGACGGCGAGAGAATGCGCGAACAGCTGCGCGACATCTATGCGGTGCCCAACCCGTACGTCGTAACTAATGAGCTCGAGCCCCGAAATCCCGTATCGCGAACCGAACGCGGAGACAGGCGCATGTATTTCGCCAATGTGCCGCCTCAGTGCACGATCCGCATCTATACTCTGGCAGGTGAACTCGTCGACGTGATCCATCACGACAGCTCGATCGATGACGGGAAGGTCTTCTGGGACCTCCGCTCGAAGGACAACATGAACATCGCGTACGGACTTTACCTGTTCCATGTAGAATCGCCTGAAGGAGACTTTACCGGCAAGTTCGCTGTCATCAAGTAACGCTCGTCTGCTTTCTATCGTGATACACATCACTCGATTGACCACACTGGCCGTACTGGCGCTGGCGATGACAGCGACACCGGAGACGCGGGCGCAGGATACACCCGGCGGTGAGACCATCACAAAAGTGGGTACGACCGCGGCTCAGTTCCTCAAACTGGGCGTGGGCGCCCGATCGATCGCTCTCGGGGGCGCTTACGTGGCCGAGGCGAGCGACCTACGTGATCCATCACGACAGCTCGATCGATGACGGGAAGGTCTTCTGGGACCTCCG
>CBFGXY010000256.1:0-3362 GCA_965652945.1 uncultured bacterium | reverse complement strand
CCGTGTTTGACACCTGGTTCGGTGAATATGCGCCCCAGCGGTCGGATCTGGAAGTGCTCTTTGAGGATGGTGAAGCCGCGCTCGACCTCCGAAGCGGAATCCGCGGAATGGCGCTCACCGCCACCGGACGAGCAAGGCCTTTCGACGAGACGATCACCTACTTCCTTCAGAGCCGCATCGCGGATCTGGACATCTACCGTTTCATGGAGGGTCCCGGTCACAGCCGCATCTCGGGTAATCTGCAGCTCGAGGGAGAGGGAGTGGACCGTGATGCAGGGTTGAATTTCAGTCTGGCTCTCGAGCCGTCTTCGATCAACAATATGCGGATCAATTCGGTGGCACTTAATGCGCGGCTTGCAAATCAGGCAATGGACGCATCGCTCGATGCCTCGATTGCACAGGGCAGTGTCAGCGCGCGTGCACTGGTGGAGCTTCAGGATCCGATTAGCTACAGCATCCCATATGGATGGATTATCAACCTGGATGTCGCATCGCTCACTGGCGAGGAGGGAACCAGCTCTATCACTGGAACCTTCTCGGGATCCGGCAGCGGCTCGAACATCGAGGAGCTCGTCACGAATCTGAGTTTACGCCTGGAGCCTTCCCACTATGGCGACATCCGGATCCTGCATGCAGCAGGTAATCTGGGACTGAACCAGGGCCTGGCCCGACTCAATATTGATGCGGATCTGGAGGGAGGCTCTTTCGATGTTCGAGGCTCAGCCCGTCCGTTCGGCACATCACCGACGTACAACATTAGTGAAGGCATTTTTCGAAATGTCGATATCGGTGTGCTGACCGGCACACCGGATTATCGGAGTGATCTATCAGGGGTATTGACGGTCGCTGGGCGCGGATTTGACGCGAGATGGATGGCGCTCGACGCGAACCTCCGGCTTTCCCCGTCGGACGTGAACGAACAGCACATTCGGGATGCGGAGGTGATTCTCTCCATGCGGCGAGGCGAGGCCGATCTCCGGGGCGACGTCACCTTACCCGACGGCCACATTCAGCTGATTGGCGCAATGCAACCGTTCGATGATGTACCAACCTACGCAGTCACGAGCGGATCTTTCAGCGGGATCGATATCGGAGCATGGATGAACAATCCCGACCTGAGCACCAGACTCGCCGGCAACCTCCGCGCCTCTGGTGAAGGATTCGATCCCGAATCGATGAGACTCGACGCACGGTTGACGCTCGACGAATCGACCGTCAACCGCGAGCGGATTGATGAGGCACGGGTTGAGGCTGCCGTGCGAAACGGAATGACCACCCTCGCCGCTCAGGCCGACTTTTCTGGTGGCTTCCTGCAGGCCGACGCCCGCGGACGGCTCTTCGATGAACGCCCCACCTATGAGGCCACCGGCGCCTTTCAGAATGTAGACATTGCACGAATCATCCACGCAGACACGCTCGAATCCAGCCTCTCGGGAAGTTTCGATGTTGAAGGGTCCGGTTTCGATGTCTCCACGTTGAACGCGACCGGGCGGGTGGTGATGCACGACTCATTCTACGACCGCGTCGCAATTTCGTCCGTCAATGCAGACTTTCTGATGTTCGACGGACTCGTGCAGGTCGACTCGATGCAGATCCGCTCGAACGTGCTGGAAGTGGATGGGGGTGGGCACCTTGCACTTTTCGATTCGACGCGCTCCTCCGATTTCGTCTTCCGCCTCGAAGTGCATGATCTCGAACCCGTGCGCCCGCTAATCGACGTGCAGTCGCTGGCGGTGGATGACGCTGCCGTCGCCGGACGGTTCTACGGTGTGCCGGGCCAGATCCAGTTCGATGGAACCGCGGACGTGACATCGCTCGTCTTCAACGACATCCGCATAGCAGACTTCCACGGAGAAGTAGCCGGCGAACTGGATGCTCATCTTCAACTTCGAGCGCTTGACGCATTTGGAGAAGTCGATTTCCTCGCTACTGGAGGCTTCGCCATCCAACGGGCAGACTTTGAGGTATCGACGCGAGATCAGGAGGTGGCGTTCGCAGCCGACGCGATCGTCGATGGAAGGCGCGATCTGCGTCTGGCAGGAAACGTCGACCTGAGCCCGGATGCCCGGCGCGCAACGCTCGACCAGATGAACCTCCGTCTCGATCAGCACCGGTGGGAGCTGTTGCAGGAAGCAACCGTGACCTACGGCGACGAAATACGAATCAGCAACCTGCTCCTGTTTTCGGATGATCAGCAGATTGCTGTCGACGGCGTCATCGATCCCGACGGTCAGCAAAACCTCGTCATGACTGTCGAGAGTTTTCAGTTGGGCGCTCTGACGGATCTCTTTGGATTTGAAGGGCTCGGCGGCACGATGAGCGGATTCGTTGATCTCTCCGGCGATGCCGACGACCCGAGACTCATGGGCGTTCTCGAGGCAGACCTCACCTCCGATCAACGAAATGTGAGCCGTCTCGATCTGCAACTCGATTATCAGGACCTGGCGCTGAATATCGACGCTCTTCTAACAAACGAGGACGCCACCACGCTGAACGCTGAAGGCAGCATACCTATGGATTTACGCCTCGCACAGACAACGACCGACGAGGGTACGGCGATTACACTTCGATCGCAGGAGCAGGCTCAAAGCGAAGAGGTCGATCTGACAATCATATCCGATAACTTTTCCATCGACTGGCTCATGCCGTTCATGGACCGGGAAACGGTGGACGGCCTTGACGGCCAGCTCGTCGGCACGATCCAGGTCGGAGGAACCTTCAGCGACCCGGTTCTCGATGGAGAGGCCACGCTCCGAAACGGGCGGCTGCGTCTTCCGGCCATCGACATCACCATGCGGGACGTGGAAGCCGACCTTACCATGCAGCAAAGCCAGATACAGATTGACCGGTTTGTGGCGCGCTCCGGATCGGGTAGAGCAGAGGCGACCGGAAGTCTGAACCTGACTTCCCTTGCAGATCTCGAGTATGATTTGCGCGCACGAACCGACGGCTTCCTGGCGGCTGATTCAGATGAATTTCGAATCGTTGCCGATGGTAATCTGCACCTTTCAGGTACGATGACCACACCCCAGCTGTCAGGCGATGTCACCGTAGTCGCGGGAGACATCTGGCTGACACAGGGAACTACGGCCGAACAGGTCGAGCTGACGACCGCCGATCTTCAGATGCTCGAACAACGTTTCGGCATTCGCCCCGGCCAGGTTGATACCACAGCCTTCAATTTCTTCGATGCGCTGTCGATGGACCTGAGCGTACGGATGGAACGCAATACCTGGCTGCGCTCCCGTCAGAATCCCAATATGGACATCCAGTTCACGGGGAATCTTGACGTAGTCAAGCAGCCCATGGCGGATATGGTTCTCTTTGGCGATATCGAAGTCATCCCTGAGCGTAGCCGCATC
>CBFGXY010000255.1:0-3368 GCA_965652945.1 uncultured bacterium | reverse complement strand
CGTTTCCGGCGCGTCGTAGAAGAGGCACGAGCTGAACAGCGCAAGCTGGCAGGTATTTTCTTTACGAACGGATTCCCCACCCTTCCCGCCTCTCGTGAAATTCTGAAGGCCATCGATGCCGGGGGTGCCGACTTCATCGAGATAGGGATGCCGTTCAGTGATCCACTTGCCGAGGGAATCCCCATCCAACGGTCGAGCGCGGCGGCGCTCTCACAGGGTCTAAAGATGGCCGACACGCTCGAAACAGCCAGGATTTTTCGGCGCGAGAGTGAGACGCCTCTCTTTTTGATGGGCTACATCAACCCTATTCTGAAGTACGGGGTGAGCAACTTTTTTGAGGATGCGGACTCCTGTGGTGTAGACGGACTCATTATTCCGGATCTTCCGCCAGGAAGCTCGCCGGAGTTCGAGAAGGCTGCACAAGCAACGGGACTGGGGATGGTCCACCTCATCGCACCCAACTCATCCAATGACCGTATCCGAGAAGTTGATCGGCTGACGACCGCGTTCGTTTATGCCGTGTCGGTGACCGGGCTAACGGGATCGGATATCGGTTCGACGGATCGCGTGGATGAGTATCTGAAACGTGCTCAAAAGATGGTCACCAGGAATCCGCTCCTTGTCGGTTTCGGCATTAAGTCGCATCGGGAAGCTGCGGATCTTTCCAGGCATACCGATGGCTATATCGTTGGGTCGGCCATCATCACGAGGGTGGAGAAATGGTGGAAAGACCCCTCGCTGTCAGACTCCGAGAGACTTGAGCTCGTCCGTAACTTCATTGAGAGCCTGCGCGGCGAGAACGTATCTGCAACGAGAGGTTGAACCCGTCGCCCGCAGGTCGGTTAACCATCGCTTCTAACAATTAGAATGACCTGCAAATGGGACTCGTTCATAAATTGCCCAGGCTACTCGCGCTTCCCCTCCTATTGACATGTTTTGTTCTGATAGCCGGTTGTGACGAAAGCGACTTTCGTCGCGATGCCGTAGGGCGAGAGGGGGAAATTCTGGTTGTGATTGACTCGACCGTGTGGAACGGAGAAGTTGGATCCGCACTCCAGGAAGAGCTGGGGCCGTACATTGCGACACTTCCCGCTCCTGAGCGAACATTCGATTTGCGTCCATTGCAATTACATGGCAACACGCTGGAGCGGATTAAGGAGCAGAAGAATGTGGTGTTTGTTGCTCCAATTACGGACGAGACGAACGTCGGCAATTTCATTCGCAGTCGACTGCCTGAGGGAGGAGTCGAGGCGATCGAGTCGGGAGGTCGCATTGTAGCGTCGCGGCCGGATCTCTGGCGTCGAAATCAGAACGTCTACTTTATCGCCGCGGCCAACGAAGAGGAACTGGCTTCCGCTATTCATGAACATGGCGAAGCAATCCGTGATACATTCAATGCCGCAACACGCGAGCGCATGACACGCGAAATGTTCAGACGCGGCCGTCAACCGGAACTCGAACAGGAATTGATGGACCGGCACGGCTTCACCGTCAATGTGCAGCATGATTATCTGATTGCGATCGACACTACAAACTTTGTATGGCTGCGCCGAATTCTTACCGATACGTGGCGAAGTCTTTTCGTGCACTACGTAGAGGATGCCGATCCCGCGATGCTCTCACCGGAATGGATGGCTACGACACGCGATTCATTGACGCAGAAGTATGTTCGTGGGAATCTGGGGGGCTGGGTGGAAATCGATCGGAGAGGTCCTCTCGAAGCGAAAGAGATCCAGTTTCTGGGCCGATATGCCTACGAATTGCGGGGACTCTGGCACATGATCGGAGAAGACGAGTCAGGAGAACAGATCCAGTTTGGGATGGGGGGAGGTTTCGTCGCCTATGCCTTCTATGATCAGGAATCCGGCCGGATGTATCTGATCGACGGGATGGTATTCGCGCCGGGGTACGATAAACGCGAATTCATGCGACAGATGGAGGCGATTGCCTATACGTTCCGAACACCGTCATCCGGCTCTGAGGAGGTAGCAGTCGCTGAATAGTGATGCGTTCTGGCGCTCGGTGGGGAATTACGCATTTCCTCTTGATCCTCCTTATTGCATCTTCTGGATGCAAGGAGGAAGGAGAACGGCCATTGGATGACAGTCTGTTCGTCGAGGTCCTGGCGGATCTGCTAATTGCGGAGGTGTATGTGCGGATAGAGGAAGCTCCTCCCGGCCTTGCGCGTGACTCGGTTTTCCAGGTGCACGGCATTACGGCTGAGCAGTATGAATTGACCCTCGAGGAGCGGTCGCAAGATCCGTCTGAGTACCTGCAGTTGTATGAACGGGCGATTAATCTGCTGAATGAGAGACGTCTCGGGATGAATGTCGAGGATCCCGGAGACGAACCGCCACCTCACACCGGGTCCTGATCAATCCATGCTTTCCCGGCCGCTGTAAGCAGATATCCGCTGTCGGAGGCAGGATCCTCCTCCACGAGGCGTCTGCGCTCGAGCCAGTCGAGAAGCTGATTGACTTCTTCCTCCCTGAACGTGCGCCTCCGTATAAGCTCGGTGATAGTTTTCCCCTGCGCGATACGCGAGATTACCAGCTTGAGCGCATCCTCATCCTCAGGTGTCACGGGTGAGGCATCGTGCCTGCCGAGACAGACATCACAATTTCCACACTTTGCAGGAGACTGTTCGCCAAAATACTGAAGCAAATGCTGGCGCCGGCAACGAGTCCCTTCGGCATAAAGCACCATCTGCTCCAGCTTAGACTCGGCATGTTTGCGCGAGCGTTTGAGCGCATCCACGTCCACTCGAACACGTGCTGGTCTCGGTTGTAATTGGGTCAGCCGCAACGAGTTATTGGGAGCAGACCATCGGAGAAGTCCTCTCTCTCCCAGAAACGCGAGGCCCCGGCTGATCCGTTCCACATCCATTCCGATCGTACGGGCCGGTATACCCAGATCAAGCGCATACCAGTCGCTATATGCGGTTGAATCGACCGATCTCATAATCCCTTCGATAAACCCCCGAAGTGATCTCGAGCTCTTGAGCGCCGCTCGTCGCAACTCCTTCGGCGACGAGATGAATCGAACGAAGCCCAGGTTCTCTTTTGTTGGAAGTCGTGACCATAGGCCCTCTCTCTCGATCGCATCGATCGAGGTTTCGATTTGCGACCTCGGCAGACCCGTGACCTTGCTCACGAGTGCGAGGTCCACTACGATCGGATCTCCCGAGAACGATCCAACCGCAATCTGCTCCATACTTGTTATGGTGTCATACACCTTCCTGATCGAATTGCGCGTCGGGTGGGCACTGTCGATAAGTCGCTGTTGTACATGCCGGTCCGAGGGTTGATAGAGCAGAACCGCGAAAGACCGATCGCCGTCGCGCCCTCCTCTTCCAGCCTCCTGATAAT
>CBFGXY010000254.1:0-3373 GCA_965652945.1 uncultured bacterium | reverse complement strand
GCGGGTGTTTAATCCCGAGTTCCTTAACCGGATAGATGACGTGATCGTTTTCCAGGCACTGGAAAAGCGTCATATTCTGGAGATCATCGACATCATGGCCAGCGAGCTGCTCGAACGGGCTCAGGAAATGGGCATCAACGTCGAGCTCACAAAAGAAGCCAAAGAGTTTCTTGTCGATAAGGGCTTCGATGCCAAGTTCGGCGCGCGTCCGTTGCGCCGTGCCATCCAGAAGTACGTTGAGGATCCGATGGCTGAAGCCATCCTCTCATCCGACCTGGGCGACGGAGATACGATCATTATCGGTTATGACGCAAAGAAGAAAGCCGGTGAGCTGACCTTCAAGACAATTAAACCAAAGAAGGCCGCCAAATCGAAATCGTCTGAGGAATCCAATGCGAAAGCTCACGCAAACGGAGACGGCGCAGAAGATGCGACGGACGATGCGGAAGAGAAGTCACCCTCGGAAACCGCTGAGGAAGGCGCCAAAGAATAACGGGCGATCTCTTATCTCTTCAAGCCCCTCGGTTTACGAGATCGAGGGGCTTTTTTATTGCGCCTGTCTTCGCAGCTTGTATTGATGTCACGGTGCCCCGGCTGTCAGACCGTCGCACGATCCATCATCGATAAGGATTTCCAACCTGGTAATTCTTATATGCATGCGTTTCCTCTTTAGGAATAAACATGCGCATCAGAAAGGCGAGAATGACGCCGGCGAAGAACCCTCCGATGTGCGCACCATACGCTACGCCTCCGACCGTTTCCTGCGTTGCGGCGAATGAGCCGAGTCCGTTAACAAACTGAAAAATGATCCACATTCCGATTGCCACACTTGCCGGCACCGAAACGATGAAATAAAAGAAGAGCGAGTGGACCTTGTTCTTTGGAAAAAGCACGAGATAGGCACCAAGTACGCCCGATATCGCACCCGATGCTCCGAGACTCGGAATGATGCTGCCGGGTTCGAGCGCGATCTGCGCGAGGGTCGCGGCCACTCCCGTCCCCAGGTAAAACACGATGAAGGGTAGTGCCCCGAATCGATGCTCGATGTTATCGCCAAAGATCCAGAGATAGAGCATGTTGCCGAACAAATGCATCAATCCGGCATGCATGAACATCGCCGAAAGTATAGTCAGATAGATGGGCGACGGTCCGGGATGATGCGGGATCTGAATGCTCTCCCCTCCTACTGATAGCGTCTGCGGTTCGACAAGATCTCGCCCAGAAGTTATCTCCAGTGGAACGACACTCCATCCATACGTAAACTCCTCGTTTGTGCCGGCGCCCTGAAGAAAGAAGTAGACGAACAGGTTCAGTGCGATCAATACGTAGGTCACGTACGCAGGACGCACACCTTGCAGATTTTGATCGCCGATGGGGATGAGCATGTCAGCCGGGAATGGAGGTTGATTTGATGGCGTAAGATATCCATCTGCCGCATTACCGTCCCAATCCCGGATTAATACGATTAGTATCGTTACGCAACCACACAAGTATGATAGAACGGATCGCCATCATCGGCACGGGCCTCATCGGAGGTTCGTTAGGTCTGGCCATCAAGCATGCCCGACCCAGTGTTCACATCTCCGGATTTGATCTACCCGACCGGCTCGATGAAGCCGCGTTTCTTGGAGTTCTGGATAGCAGAGCAGCTTCTCTGGAAGCCGCCGTTGAAGATGCGGATCTGGTTATCCTCGCCACTCCTCTCCCATCGATCGTGTCGCTACTGGAAGAGGTGTCCAGGGTCTGCCGCCCCGATGCAGTCATCACCGACGTGGGCTCGGTCAAGACGCCGGTCATGGAGCGTGCAAGAGAGGTTGTGCCTGAAGGCATGACGTTCGTGGGCGGTCACCCTATGGCTGGAGCTGCCAGTGGCGGACTCAAATACGCCGATCCGCTTCTCTTCGAGAACGCAGTGTATGTATTATGCCCTCAGGGAGAAGCTCTTCCCCTATCGTTCGGAACCGTTCGTGATCTTCTCTCCGAAATCGGGGCGCGCCTCCTCGTCATGGATGCGTACCACCACGATCGGATTGCTGCAGCGGTCTCCCACCTTCCTCAACTGCTATCCGTAGCCTTGGTCGAGGCCGCCTATGAAACGGGACGTGACGAAGAGGCGGTCGGCACACTTGCAGCAGGGGGTTTCCGTGACATGACCCGGATCGCGGACTCGCCCTTTGAGCTGTGGCGTAGCATCCTGGCTGCGAATCACGGCAACGTGCTCGATGCCTTGTCCAACATGTCATCTACGATCCAGAAACTTCGGAATCGCCTGATTGAGGAAGACTATGAGTCCATTGGACGCTACTTTGCGGACGCTGCCTCGCGGCGGAAAGGAATACCTCGCGACATGCGCGGCTTCCTCCATCCGCTGTTCAACGTTATCGTACACGCTGAGGATCGCCCGGGATGGTTGGCCGATGTGACGCAGACACTCGCCGCTAAAGACCTCAACATCAAAGACATCGAACTGCTCAAGATCCGGGAGGGCACTGGTGGCACTTTTCGCCTTGGTTTTGGCTCCGACGGGGAAATGCGTGACGCCATGGACGTCCTTCGAAATGCAGGCTACACCGTTCGAAACAGCTGAATCGTTGAAGGCGCGCCGGACCATCCGTATCATCTGGTGGTAACCGCCCGCCTTCATTGCCTACCGCCCAGATTAATCCATTTCCTGAGATGCTCAAACACACGCCTCTCCATTCACAGCACGTTGCCCTGGGCGCGCGGATGGCGCCTTTTGCCGGATTCGATATGCCTGTGCAGTATAGCGGCATAATCGACGAACATCTTGCCGTTCGGCAGAATGCAGGTCTGTTCGACGTCAGCCATATGGGCGAAGTAATGATACGTGGCTCGAAAGCGCTGGATTTTGTCCAGCACCTCGTCACGAACGACATCTCCTCTCTTTATGACGGCAAAGCTCTCTACACCGTCATGTGCCGACCGGACGGGGGCATAATCGACGACTTACTGGTTTACCGTTTCAGCGCCGACGAGTATATGCTCGTCATCAATGCGGGAAATACAGACGAGGATCTTGCGTGGATGCGCGAGCAGGCCATGGACGGGGCGGACATCGTCGACGTGTCTTCGGAGACTGCACTCATCGCGATCCAGGGTCCAAAGGCTCTCGACATAGCGGCCGACGTATCCGGAATAGATGTCCATGACATCAAGCCGTACCATTTTGTGCAGGCGGATGACTTCCTCGGTTTCAAGGACGTGGTGCTATCGCATACGGGCTACACGGGCGAGCGCGGGCTCGAGATTTACTGCCCTCCTGCAGCCGCATCGTACATATGGGAAAAACTGCTGGAAAGCGGCAGGTCCTCGGAATTACGCCCGTGCGGGCTGGGCGCTCGCGACACCCTAC
>CBFGXY010000253.1:0-3402 GCA_965652945.1 uncultured bacterium | reverse complement strand
GCCGAAGCGTAGTAGTGTGAATTACAGGATCATCGGTGGCAAACTGAACGGTTGGGAGCGTCCGACGGGATTCAATGTAGCGGCCCCGAAAGGAGCTGACGTCGATATGGCGTCGCCGGATCGACAAGGAATCCAGTGCATTTCTCGAGGCCCAGACCTCCCATGTTGCGGAACCCGGCGGCGAGCCCTCGAGTGCCGTCGTACCATAATAGATCGTCGACGGATGGCCGCGACCCGGCAGATCAATGACGTCGTAGCGGCGGTTCGGCGTGAATTCGAGCGTACCGTGGGGAGGGAATCCCGCGACATACCGCCTGTCGCGACGTACGCGCTCCCATCTCCACTGGCTCATGTCGGAGCCATAGCGGCTGGAGAGTGTGTCGATGGCATTTGCCAGAAAATGATAGCGGAGGTATCGCTCGGTAAAAAGTGAATCGACGACGCTCTCAGTCGGGGATGTCCCCAGTGAATCTCTGTAGAGCCGGATCCACTCGTCAAAGATCGACGCCGCGATGTTGGCGCCATCGTACTGATAATTCCAGTTCCGCAAGTAACTGAGCGCCTCGGCCACGCCCGGAGACGGATCAGGAATGGACGCGGCACTCGAAATCATCGATTCGATTAATCCTTCTGCCCAGACACTTTGCACGTCGCTCATCAACGCTTCCGTACCAAGAGAATCCGAATGCGATTGCAAGATGGCAATCCGCGCTACAATCGGTTCGACCCAGTCTGAAGACCCAACGGCAACCGATCCATCCTGCCTTGCGATCCTGTCGGGATCTCCTCCGACATCGATATTACCCTGCACGACTCGCAGCCATCCACCGCGAAATAGTGAGAAGTCAGCTCTATCGCCTCGCAGCGCCGCGATGAAGGCCGATGCATCACTCGGTGATTCGATTCCATTCCACTCGAGCGTCCACCGGCGTGTTACGACCGGGGGCGTCAATACGGTGTCGGCTCCAACTCCCAGAGAATCGTACCGGCCGGCCGTCAGCATCGTGTCGAGGTCGAGTTGGACCTCATCCTCATGCAGCAACAGCGTTCCGTCGTTACGATTGAACGTCAGAACGTGCTCTTGACCCCATCGGTCTTTCGCGCGTTCGCGTGCAAACGGGATCTCGGTCGTATCACCGATCGTGGTCGCTATGCTGCTCGCGGTGGAGGGGAGCAACATAAATAACCTCTCGGGTTCGGCCGTAACGAAAGGGAAGGGAGTCCCCGGAAGTACGACAGCTACTCGCCGATCTCCATCGAGGATCAGTTCGTGTTCTTCGAAGAGGGGCTCGGTCGATGATCCGTATACATATCTCGCTCCAATGATGCCGTCGGGTCCGCTGGTCGTAAAGGCGGAGCTGTGATGGATATCGTGCACGGCCAGAAGCTCCCGAATCAATTCCGAGCGCCGGAGGGTTTCGGCTGCTGCGGTCTGAAGATCGTCCGAGCCGAGCGCCGGAAGGGGAGTGGCTGCCAGCCACGCGAAGAGCTTTTCGACTGCGAGCACATGCCAGGGCTCCCACTGCTCAGGTGTGATTCCAAGCATAGTGAACTCCTCCGCCAGGCGAGTAGAGCGTCTACTCAGCGCCAGGTTTATTCCATCAGAATACGCCTGAAGCAAGCGCCGATCCTCCTCAGGAAGCATCCGAAAGGTCGACCGGGCGGTGCCTGCAATTCCGAGTTGCAGCGCGAGACTGTCGATGCCTCGTGTTTGCTCACCATACCACGCCGCGGTGTGTCCAAAAGCTACCTGCCGCCAGAGATTGATCGTCCATGTCCGATGGAGACCGTGCACGAATCCGAGTGCGGTATACAGGGAAGCCTCATCGGACGCGGAAATCCTGGTATAGTCCGCATGCCATTCAATGATGGTCTGGCTGGATACGGGCGCATCCTCGACCGTGTCCGGGGGTGATGCGTCGATGCCGTACGCGAGGTAAATCATCATCGCGGCGGCGGAGACGAGGACCACCAGAATGAGAATAAGAGCGAATAAAATACGATTCACGCTGGATGCCCTGTATCAGGCAGGGGATCGACGGTGGTCGATCCAGGCCGAAAATTGTTCAAGAGTCATCGCGTTCAGACACCGATCGGGCGTAAGCCATCCCTTTCTGGCGACAGCGACACCCCACTGATGATATTCGAGTTCTGCAATCGAGTGAGCATCGGGATTGATACTGATCAGCACGCCCTTCTCAACGGCCTTTCGCACATGCCGCCAGTCCATATCCAGTCTATGAGGATTTGCGTTGATCTCTATGGCGACATTGTTTTGAGCACATGCGTCGATCACTGTATTGTGATCCACAGGATATCCCTCCCGTGTCAACAGCAAACGCCCCGTCATATGGCCGACGATCGAAGTATATGGATTTTCAATCGCTTTGACGAGCCGGGCCGTGGCCTCCTTCCTTGTCATGTTGAAATGCGAATGGATGCTTGACACCACGAAATCAAAGCTCGCAAGTACATCGTCCGGGTAATCCAGTGATCCGTCCTGCAGGATGTCGCTTTCTATTCCGCTGAAAATGCGAAACGTTTGTCCTTCTGCACGATACGTTTCATTCAGATTGCGGATTTCCTCCTGCTGTTCTCTGACGCGTTCTATGGAGAGCCCATTGGCAACGGTCAGCGAGCGGCTGTGGTCACAGATCCCGAAGTAGCTTAGTCCCATCGAACGGGCCGCCTCTGCCATCTCGACCAGCGAATGAGCGCCGTCGCTGTAGTTCGAATGGTTGTGAAGCGAGCCTTTGAGGTCTTTCACCTGGATGAGCTGCGGTAGCGATCCGTCGGAGGCGGCATCCAGTTCACCGTCGCCTTCTCGCAGTTCGGGAGGGATGAATTGTAGTCCTGCCGATGCGAATATGGTTGCCTCATTGTCGGTCGGTGCCGGCTCGCCGAACCCGGCAACGAATTGCTCGATATGATTGGCAGACCCCGTATCGCGCCACAGCTCCGACCCGAACCGATCGGTAGGCACTACGAGTATCCGAAGTGGAAGTCCGTCTGCGATGGTGCCCGTGAACAGGAGTTCATCCTCCTTCTCATCCGCTTCAAGCCTGAGAAATTCTTCCAGAGATCTGCGCACGACATCGACCTCGCCGCCAATGATGATACTGGCTGAGGTGACGGTTTCCATTTTGCGGCGCAGATCTGAGGAGAGTTCGGCTGTTGTCACGCCGTCCAGTTCTCTCAGCGATTCAACCAGCGGTTTCGCTTCCCGATACACAACCGCGTACCGCCGTGCGCTCCTATAGCGCCGATAAGCTTGCAGCGCTTTTAGGATATTCTCCTGAGTTTTCTCACCGAAACCGGGCGTCTCTGCTAATCTGCCAATTGTGGCGGCCTGTTCGAGCGCTTCGATCGAAGTCACATTCAACGACTTCCATATCGTACGAG
>CBFGXY010000252.1:0-3412 GCA_965652945.1 uncultured bacterium | reverse complement strand
CGGATATGGCGCATCGTGTAGCCAGTGCGTAACCGACTCGCCTGCGATATGTTCGTAAACTTTCTGTGCAGATGCTGTTTCCACCGAAACCGTACACATCCGATCTGCGCCGGGATTCACGAGATGCCGATTACTCATCCTTTACACTGATGCGGTAAGGAGGTGTAATTACCTCTTCTATGAACCTGAATGTGCTCAGCACTTCAGGCGCTCCCCGTCTCACAGCAATCATGTGCTCATAGTGAGCCGATGGCCTTCCATCTGCTGTCCGCACCGTCCAGCCATCGTCATCCACACTGATACTCGGCGTACCGGCGTTGATCATCGGCTCGATGCAGATCGTGAGCCCTTCCTTCAACTTTCGACCGGTACCTCTCCGTCCAACGTTGGCAACCTGCGGATCCTCATGCAGACTCTTCCCGATTCCGTGTCCCACGAGGTCTCGCACCACGCCATATCCACGATCCTCACAGTAGGATTGAACAGCGTGCGATATATCTCCGATCCTGCGCCCGACAACGGCTTGCTCGATGGCGGCGTTCAATGAATCGTAGGTAACCTGGCAGAGCGCAGCCTTCTCCTCCGAGATCTCCCCTACACCAAATGTGTAGGCTGAATCGCCGAAGTATCCATTGAGCTTCACACCGCAATCCACCGACAGGAGATCTCCATCCTGCAGCTCGTACTGGCTGGGGAATCCGTGGACGATGACATCGTTTACAGAGATACACAGCGTACCAGGGAAGGGCGGCAGGTTGCCCAGACTATAGCCCTTGAATGCGGGCTCGCCCCCATGATCACGCAGGAACGTCTCGGCGATCGAGTCCAGCCGTGCAGTGGTTACACCCGGTCGCACCTCTTTCGCTACTTCGGCCAGTGCCCGACCCACGAGGTCGGCGCTCTGACGCATCAGCTCAATCTCCCGTTCGCTCTTGAGGTGTACCATGAAATAGAATTAAGAACGTGGTCAGAGTCCCTGTCGTCCTCGAACCCGGCCGGACTTCATAAACCCGTCGTAGTGGCGCATGAGGAGGTGACTCTCAATTTGCTGAAGAGTATCGAGGGTTACCTGAACGAGAATCAGCAGGCTCGTCCCCCCGAAGAACATCGCAAAGCCTTGCGAAATTCCTGCTCGCATGGCGAAGGCCGGCAGGATGGCAACAAGTCCGAGAAAGATCGACCCTGGCAGCGTAATCCGTGTCAGGATATTATCGATGAACTCGCTGGTCTGCTTACCCGGGCGAATACCGGGGATGAAGCCGCCCTGACGCTTCATCGTGCCGGCCATCTCTTTGGGATTGACGGCGATCGCGGTGTAGAAATAGGTAAAGAACACACAGATCGTAAAGAAGACCGCGGAGTAGCCCCATCCCGAGATGTCGGAAAACCACCGGCCGAACTCCTGCATGAACGCGCTGTCAGGGAAGAAAGCAGCCACTGTAGCCGGCACGAACATAATCGACTGCGCGAAGATGATCGGCATTACGCCCGCTGCGTTTACGCGCAGCGGCAGATACTGTGTGGTTCCGCCGTAGACCTTCCGGCCAACGACTCGTTTCGCGTACTGAACCGGCACCCGTCGAACACCCTGCGAAACGAGAACGACTCCGAGGATCACCGCGACCCATGCGCCGATTTCGAGCAGGAAGATGAACAGGTTATCCGTCAGGCTATACTCATTGAAGAACGAGTTCGGCAGAAACGCGATGATCCCGATCATGATCACTAGCGATATTCCGTTTCCGATGCCCGACTCA
The DNA here is from genome assembly GCA_965652945.1 of uncultured bacterium. Taxonomy (GTDB): domain Bacteria; phylum Bacteroidota; class Rhodothermia; order Rhodothermales; family CAZKDQ01; genus CAZKDQ01. The sequence goes on along the minus strand of CBFGXY010000252.1, from coordinate 1,655 downwards.
GTGATGCGCTCACCCAGCCACATCACAAAGGCCGTTCCTGCCGTCAGCACGATCACCGTTGTGACCATAAAGAAGGTCTGATCGATCACGATCGCCTGACCGGTAGCTCCAAATCGCAGGTTAATCGCATATCCCATCGACTGGAAAGCCGTGATACCAATCGTACCGTAGCGCGTCAGCTGAGTAATCTTCCTCCGCCCTTCCTCACCTTCGCGCTGCAGCTTCTGGAAATATGGAACGACTGCTCCCAGCAGCTGGATAATAATCGATGCCGTGATGTACGGCATGATGCCCAGTGCGAAGATACCCGCCTGACTGAAGGCGCCTCCAACGAAGAGATCCAGAAATCCAAAGATATCATTTGGATCTCCGGTCGAGCTGACCTGAGATAGGACGCGTGCATCGACGCCTGGAAGCGTGACGTATGTTCCGAGGCGGTAGACGATGAGCAGCAGAAGAGTGTATGTGATTCTCCTGCGTAGCTCCTCGATCTTCCAGATGTTGCGAAGGCTTTCGCCGAAACCTGCCATGACAACTAACCGGTTCTGGCCGTCGAGCGGCCGCTATTATCTTTTTTCGATCACGATAGCACTGCCGCCCGCCGCCTCGATCTTCTCGCGGGCCGAGCCACTGAACGCATGGGCTCGAACGAAGACCGCCTGGGTGATTTCACCGGCGCCGAGAATTTTGATCCGATCGGATTTGCGGGCCAGGCCGGCTTTAACCATGGCCTGCGGCGTGATGACCTTCTCCGCGCTGAACGTACCTTGTTCGATAAGTTCAGCAACGCGGGCGAGGTTAATCGGTCGGTACTCGACGCGCGACCTGTTCTTGAACCCGAATTTGGGGATGCGACGCTGCAAGGGCATCTGGCCTCCTTCGAACCAGATTGGGATCGAGGCGCCCGTGCGGGCCTTCTGACCTTTCGTACCCTTGGTAGAGCTATGTCCACCGTATCCCGAACCGACGCCGCGACCGATCCGCTTTCGCGTGCGCGTTGAGCCCTTCGCGGGCTTCAGATTACTTAGATCCATTATCTGTAATTGGCTTAACGCCCGGCCAACTGCCGGACTCGCTGATTGATCTCATTCGCCGCCTGATATCTGGCGGCTGCCTTACTTGCCTTCCTCGACCTGTACCAGGTGCTGCACCTTCGCAATCATACCGCGAAGTACCGCAGAGTCTTTGTGTTCGACCACCTGGTTCATCCGGTGCAGTCCCAGCGCCTCCAGCGTCCGCTGCTGACGACGGTGCGTCCGGATCGAGCTCTTTACCTTCTTGATCTTGATCGTGGCCATAGCCTTTTTCAAACGTGCGTGATCGGACGGAATGAATCCGCCGTCGGGTTAGCCTTCGAATACTTTCTTCAGCGGAACGCCACGCCGGCGAGCCACTTCAAGGGGATCCTCGAGCTGCGCCAGTGCATCCATCGCAGCGGCCACCTCGTTATGGGGGTTTGCCGAGCCGAGGCTCTTCGACAGGATGTCCGTGACTCCAGCGCAGTCAAGCACGGCACGTACCGCACCACCCGCGATGACTCCCGTACCCGCCGCTGCGGGCTTGAGCAGAACACGCCCGGCATCCTGCCGTCCGACAACTGGATGCGGGATGGAGCCACCCTTGAGTGGAATGCGAATCAGATTCTTCTTCGCATC
>CBFGXY010000251.1:0-3415 GCA_965652945.1 uncultured bacterium | reverse complement strand
CAGCGGATCGATCCCGCGACCTTCCGGTTCCGGCGCGATTAGCTCATGGACCGTCAGAAAGTTGCCGCGACTCTTCGACATCTTCTCACCTTCCACCTGTAGGAAACGCGTGTGGACCCAGTAATTTGAGAAAGTTTTACCCGTCAGGCTTTCCGACTGCGCTATCTAACACTCGTGATGTGGGAAGATCAGATCTTCTCCGCCTGCATGGATATCGATCGTTTCACCCAGATAGTACATGCTCATCACTGAGCATTCGATATGCCATCCAGGGAAGCCTCGACCGAACGGACTGTACCACTGCATGAGGTGCTTCTCGTCCTTCTTCCATAGAGCAAAATCGCGCGGATCACGTTTCTCAGGATCCTCCACGACGTCTCGAACGGACTGCTCTAACTGCTCCGCCGTAAGGTTTCCCGACAGGCGCCCATAGTCTTCAAACGATTTGACGGAGAAGTACACCCCCCTTGTTGTCTCGTAGGCGTGGCCGGTTTGAATCAGGCGTTCGATGGCTTCGATCTGATGGGTAACGTGCTCGGTTGCGCGTGGCCGGACATCCGGTTCGAGCAGATTCAGCGACCGCCAGTCCTGCAGCAGTAAGTCGGTATAGTGCCGGGCCAGATCGTAGATGTTTGCAAACCTCGCTCCTTCGGCTGACCGGAGCGCTCGCGTCATTTTGTCTTCTCCGGCCGCATCCGCGACATCATCCTCCGTGAGATGGCCAACGTCCGTGATGTTGCTGACGTAGGTGCGCGTCCACCCGAGTGCCCTCGCCGTTCGGAGGATCAGATCCGCCGTCAGAAAGCTGCGGAAATTCCCAATGTGGGCAGTTGTATAAACAGTCGGGCCGCAAGAATAGAACTTCAGATGACCCGGCTCGAGTGTCTGCACTGGCTGGAGAGACCGGGTGGCGGTATCAAATAAACGTATCGTTCGTTCGGAAGACATGCTGCCGCTGATGATTCAGGTGATGAGACTTCGACCAGAGCGTCGCGCTAATCTACGAATGCGAAACGGTTGGAGGCGGTGACGATTCAGCAGGACCGTCAGGGCCGACTCCCTCGAGACCTGTCTCTTTCCGATCCTCACCAAACCATATTGGAGGATCGTATCCATGACCGCCCCAGGGGTGACAACGCCCGATACGGTATATCGTCAGGATTAATCCTTTGATCGCGCCATATCGTGTGAACGCTTCAATACTGTAGGCTGAACATGTTGGCTGGTAACGACATGCTCCGCCTATATACGGCGACAACACAAGCTGATAGATTCGGACGAGCAGAATCAACAGCCGCCGCGGAATCTGCACGATATGGGTAAGAATATGCATAGATTCGTTGCAACGAGCTTGCTCATGTCTTTGTTTACAAGGCGCTCAGACCCATGGCTGAATTCTTGGCGAACCGAATCGCTTTCCGGTGCAGTTCCGGGCACCGGCCGTTCAAGTCCGAACGGTCACTACCATTTACTCTCTATCGATAAATCTCGCAGTCTGATGGATCCCACACTGAAAGCAGAGATCCTGGAAACCGTATCGTTCGATCAGGAGGGGCTGGTGCCCGTGATCGTACAATCCTCCGACGACGGCACCGTTTTGATGCTGGCATATATGAATCGAACGACACTCGATCAGACATTGCGGACCGGCCTGATGACCTACTGGAGTCGCTCACGGAACGCCGTCTGGGTGAAGGGCGAGACGAGCGGCAATTTTCAACATGTGCGAGCGGTTCATGTTGACTGTGATGGCGATGCACTGCTTTTTGAGGTGAAGCAGATGGGGGATGGAGCGTGCCACACCGGCAATCGATCGTGTTTTTTCAGGTCGTGGGAAATGGATGATTACGTGCCGCCCCCGACATCGGCGCCGCGTGATCCTTGACCGCAGAGTCCTGACCTGGCGGCCGGACACAATTGAGGTGGAGTCGCCTACATGAAAGGCTCATTCAGAATAGCGCGCGTTGCAGGAATCGACATCCTGGTTCATTGGACGTTCGGACTGCTGCTGGTCGGACTTTTTGCGTTCTATATGGTGCAGGGTGCCACCGCCGCAGCTGCCGGTCTGGGAATCTCGCTCGTCATGGCGCTCTTTCTCTGCGTGGTGCTGCACGAATTGGGGCATGCCCTGATGGCACGGAGGTTCGATGTTCCGACGCGCGACATCACCCTCTATCCGATTGGGGGAGTGGCTCGCCTGCAGCGCCTTCCGGATGACCCGATCAAAGAATTCTGGATAGCGATTGCGGGGCCTGCCGTAAACGTGGTTATCGCGGTGGTTCTGTTTGCCATAATCGTGGTAGGTGGATTCACCCTGAGGCCGGGAAACATGGCCGAGCCGGCGCAAGGCTTTATCGCCACGCTGATGTGGTTGAACGTTGCGCTGGTTGCCTTCAACATGCTCCCTGCATTTCCGATGGATGGTGGGCGCGTCCTCCGCGCCGTACTCGCCTCGCGGATGGACTATACGCGAGCTACCGAAATCGCGGCGAATGTCGGACAGGGCATGGCCGTGGTCTTCGGCTTGCTGGGTGTGGTCTCGTTTAACCCCATTCTCATTTTCATCGCGCTTTTCGTTTATATAGGAGCCCAGCAGGAGGCCCGGCAGGCCATGCTGCGAGCCGTAACGCAGGGAGTTCCCGTACGGCGGGCCATGCTGACCCGCTTTTCCACGCTTGCACCGGACGACACACTGCAGGTTGCCGTCGATGAATTGCTGCGCGGATCAGATCAGGATTTCCCCGTCGTGCAAAATGGCCGTGTGATGGGCATCCTCACCCGCAAACGAATGATGCAGGCACTGAGTGAACACGGCCGAGAAGGACGGGTCGGCGATCTCGTCGATCAGCGGTGTCAGCCCATCGAGGATTCCGTGATGCTGGACGAGGCTTTCATTCGGATGCAGGAGATGCAATGCTCGACCGTCGCCATCGTCAGGGAAGGGGAGCTTGTGGGTGTTCTCACGCTTGAAAATATCGGTGAGCTGATGATGATCTCCTCTGCACTGGGCCGTAGGCGGGACGGCGGTTTTTTCCCGGCGTGACACCGAAAAAAGGTCAGCAGGAAGCCGACACTGCGCGCGCGCCGAGAGTTTATTGCGGCGCTGGAATCGAAAGAAATTTGTACATCTGTTCCTGGGAGGGATCGGAACGCCAGGGGAACAAGAGCGCCCGCCGGTCATAGTCCGCCGCGTCCCTCGCCCTTCGCCACGCAGGCGCGAACCCGCCGATCACCTTCGTCCCGTTGAAGGCACAGGATTGCCGGAAGCCGAGGACTTTTAGCTTCATCCACTTCAGAGTTTGCATGTCTCGACGTACTAAGATTGTCTGCACGCTTGGTCCAGCTACTTCCGATGTAGATACCCTCCGACGCTTGATGGCGGCGGGGATGGATGTGGCCCGTTTTAATTTCTCGC
>CBFGXY010000250.1:0-3429 GCA_965652945.1 uncultured bacterium | reverse complement strand
GCCCGGCGCCTCGAGTGCAACTGCCAGAACGGCACCGCGCGCGCTCCAGAATCCTAACGGCGACATTCGATCGGCGACCGCGTCGGCGCGGGCCTGGCGATCGACTTCGGACCTGCGAACCAGCGAGGCCAGAACCTGGTCATGAACCGAAGAGCCTCCGCCCGGCGCCTCGAGTGCAACTGCCAGACCTTCGACCAGGCCGACGGACGGAGAGGCATTGATTATGGGAAGGCCGAAGTCTCGAGCATAAATATGCACCAGTTCATGAGTCAACACGCTGCGCGACTCACTTGACAAGACGTGCATTTGAGGCCTCGAGAGCCAGACCGGTGCGACATTCGTGAACCGGGCCCCCGTGAGCCGTTCGCGTGTGAACGGATCGGGATACAGGTAAACGTGAATCTTCTCGTTGCCCGTCGGACCGAACAATGAGTCGAGTCTCGACCGGTGATATTGCAGAGTGTTCGCAACATGCCCGGCTTGCGCTGAATCGACGTCCATAGAATCGAAATAGAGAACGATTCCAGCGTCTTCGAACGTGGTGCCCAGTTGCTGTCGGATATACCACTCGGACGAGTTGATGCCCAGCGGAGCCGAAAATATGTAAATACCGGAAGCGAGCGCGACAGCGGCTGCAAGTCCGACTCGAAGGCGCGTTCCCGATACCGACATTGACCGATCACTATGGCGTAAGCGGCGTAGGCGGCCGGTCAGGATCAGGATAATTATGATGGTAAATGTCAGGATTCGGAATGGAATCAGGCCCCATCGGAAATCAAATTCCTCATCGTAGATGGGCCCCATCACGCCGCCGAAGACGTGATTGAAGGTGTAAAACTGTGGATGCAAACCCAGATCATAAATCGGGCCGGCAACGGATATCAGCAGCCCGATGAATATTACCGCGAGGCGTGGGCGGGAAACTCCCAGAGAAGAAACCAGATAAGAAACACTGACGCCAAGTACCGCAGAAGGAACGGTAAAGAGGACGAAGTAGACCAGCCCCGTCACATAGGCGCAATTTGGCGTCGCGACAACCGTTATGGTCAACAACAGCCACGGTACCACGAGGAGCGTGATCTGCCGCACCAGGGACCGCTTCAGATCGGTGGTGGATCTGAGATCAGGAAGCTCTGATAGGCCGGCGATAAAAAAGGCCGAGAACGCGATGATCGCAGCCGATTCGACATGAAGTATGCGCAAGAGCGGCCAAGGCCAGAGCAGCAACCCAAGGATTATGTAGGAGGCTATTCCGCGGCCGGCGGTCTTGCGCATGAGTCATCCCATTATACCAGAACCACCGTCACTCCTACCGAGAGCACCTCTTTAAACTGCAGACGGGCACTTACATCCCGATCATAATAGGCGGCAAACTCGAAATTTACTCCCAGCCAGCTGTTCACTTTCATCGTGATCAGGTTCTCCCATAACATGTCCGGAAGATCGGGCTGATTGAACGCCGCAAAAAGAGCAAGCGTCGACTTCAAATGGAGATTTTTCGCGAGATCCCGGTCGACATTTGTTCGCGATTCCACACCGATCTGGTAGCGTGCAATCCGACCCGGCTCGACGCCGTGGACCGGTCGCAAATGCTCGTGTATAACGACTGTTTGCTTTGATCCCACTCCAAAACGCTGCGTAAACCAGCCCTGGTATTCATACGACAAACCGATCGACTGCTGGATCGTGGCGGGCGCAAAGAAATCCGACACTTTCACGGGTGGTTCGCGCCCGTCGTTGAAGGGGTTCGTGTTGTAGTTAAAGCCCGGCGCGAACTGCGTCCGAAGGTCGAGCGCAAGTGTCGGATTGAATGTCTTAAAGAAATTGCCTCCGTGATATCTCAGCGCAGAGTTCAGACGGATCACGTCTTCTGCCTTTCGGGGCTCGGAGCCGGATTGCCTGATAACGCCAAATGCGAGGCGCATCTCGTGGGTCTGGCGCCAGGAATTCGAAGTGCGAGAAGCCTTCCCATTCGTGCTTCCCGTGATGGCCAGTGAGTTCACCCCACCTTCCGACCAGTTATGGAAGCCCGACTGCGATCCGCTGACGCGGCCCACAAGGCTCACGTCCCACGGTGCGGTCTCGATCTCAACCGTATCGGTGTCGGCCGAAGTCGTACGGTAATTGAGAGGAGCCTCCCCTCGCACAGGCAAGACAATCAGACTAAAAAATGCGCACGCCAGCGCGCTCGTCAACACTAAAATCCGGGGCATCTCTTCTGGTCACACGATTCCTACAAAAAAGGCTACACTTCATCCGAAGCATAGCCTTCTCCGAGTAAAAGATTACTCCTTTCACTCATGCAGCATTCTTTTTCTCTTGAACCTCAACACGGATGTCTTGCGCCATCTGCTTGAGCTCCTGCATGGCCTTACGTACACGGGTGCCTGCGGCCTTGTTGCCCTTCTCATAAAACTGGGTGAAGTCCTTCTCCTGCTCGTCGATGAATTTCTTCAGATCACTGAATCGGCTCATGGATTCCTCCTGTAAAAGATTGAGTTGGTGTGGTTTGTGCCTAAATTGAATTCGGCCCGAAGCGCGTCAAACTTACACCACCATATGAGGGCTGTCAAGGGCGTAAGCCCGTAATTGATGCCGCTGAGGCCGTTTTATGAATCCATAGCGGCCAGCCACGTTCCGCGGGGACCGCTCGGTCCGGGATACCGGACTGTATTCGTCAACAAAACCGGATGTCCTGAAAGAACAAGCGTTTCCGCTGCGTATCTGTCTGCAATCACGTCGCCTTCGAGCGCCTTATTCACACTGATTCTATCGATCGGATCGCGCCCGCGCATGATTCCGCCAAGATTGTTTGTCGTGAACATCACGATTTCAATAGCCGATTTCACATCATCAGCAAAAGCCCTAAGGAGCGCGACCGGGTCAACTGCATGCACTTCTCCGGTATCATCACGGGCGGTCGTACCGATGACCGGTACCACCCTTCGATCGAGGATGTCACGCAACCAGGTCAATCCGCCGCCCATGCGCACCTGTTCATCCATAACTCTAACCAGATTCCGATCGGCACCCATGAATCCAACCGCCGGAACGATGGATTCCGTCAGCAGGCTCACGAGTCGTCGGTTCAGTTCTCGATGAGCGGTCTCAATGATATGCCGCTCGACTTCCGTCTTACCCGTGTAGACATCCCGCTCAGCCTCGATGAAGATCCCCTGGCCTTCCAGCCTCTTCTGAGCTTCATCTCCCTGACCGTGAATGATGATCGGCCGCAGACTCGTATCGACGGTTCGAGCGATCGACTGGCCGAGAGCTTGTAGAAATAACGGATCACCGAGGTGATATCGATCCAGGTATAAAAGAGAGACTACAGGTGCTTTCATACTGACAATTTACTCTTATCCCGACGCGCTCTGACGGGATAAGAGTAAATTGTCAGTATGAAAGCACCTGTTGTCTCTCTTTTAT
>CBFGXY010000249.1:0-3439 GCA_965652945.1 uncultured bacterium | reverse complement strand
GCAAGTCGACAATGCCTTCTGGAACGGGCGCGTCATGATCTACGGCAACGGGCGGGAGGTCTTTAAGCCGCTGGCGGGCTCGCTCGATACGGGAGGGCACGAGATGAGTCACGGAGTCATTCAGCACACCGCGAACCTCATTTACCAGTTCCAACCGGGAGCACTCAACGAATCGTTTGCTGACGTCTTCGGCGTGCTGATCGATCCGGACAACATGCTCCTTGGCGAAACTATCATGTTACCGGGCAAGGGAATCGCGCTGCGAGATCTTTTGAATCCGAACAATCCGCAGGTATTCTCCCCGCAGCCTGCGCACATGCGCGATTTTCGTGAGCTGTCGCTGGATCAGGATAACGGCGGCGTACATGTCAATAGCGGGATTCCCAATCGCGCGGCTGCGCTCATCATGCAGGCGATCGGCCACGGCAAGACGGGCGACATCTATTATCGCGCTCTGAGTCGTTACTTGACCCGTAACAGCGAGTTCGTTGATGCCCGAAATGCTGTCGAACAGGCGACAAAGGATCTATACGGCGAAGGCGCAGAGCTGAATGCCGTTCGATCCGCCTTTGATGCCGTGGGGATCAACAGCGGAACGGGCGACGGCGGAAGCGGTCCTACCGTGCCGGTACTGGTGGGTGGACAATCGATCATCACGTTCATGATGACCGATGGCCGGATCGGCACCGCAGACGTAACGTCGCCCGATAATATTAGTAGCGCGCTTTTCCAGCACGCTCAGGCGGTGGCCCGCGCGTCGGAGCAGATTCAGGATCGCTCGCAACTAACCACCGGTCGCAGCGGCGAGCGGATCTGGTTTGTGAATGCACAGCGGAGGCTCGCATACATTGACGTGGCATCTGGAGATGTGAGTGTGTTCGAGAATCTCCACCTGTATGAACCAGGCGATCTCTGGAACGCCTCCGTTTCTCCGGGAGAAGATTACGTCGCGCTTGTGTCCGCCTATCTCGGCGATCCGACGATCTACATTTTTGATGGAGAACGGGTCGGGGCCATTCCTCTCGAGCCGGAAACGAGCCAGGACGGTATAAAAGCGACGACGGTTGAATATCCCGACGTGATCTCGTGGTCTCCCGATCCCGAAGACCATCGCCTCATCTTCGATGCCTTCAATGCAGGTGGTTCCGGCCTCGGCGGACTGCTCGAGTTCTGGTCGATCTACGAACTCGACCTCCCGTCGAATAAGGTCTTTAACCTGCTGCCGGCGCAGCCCACCACCATGAGTGTCGGCAACGTGGCCTATAGCCGGACGAATCCTCATAAGGTGGTTTTCAACTCCGTCGACAACGCCACTGGAGTTCACGATGTCGTGCTGGGCAATTTCAATACGGGCGAGATCCGCTTTCTCAATATGCCGTCGCTGACACTCAACGGACGGCCAGTGTACGACGCCCAGCGCCCGACCTTTTCACCTGACGACAATGTACTCGCGATGGCCGCGCCGCAGCTCGGTGTGCTTCTATTTGCTGACATCGAAGCCAATACGTTCAGTTATCTCAGCTACGACACGCCCCTTTACAACCCGCACTGGTTCGTACTTGGCGGGCAGGCGGCGACAGACACTGAAACCTTACCCGCAGCCGCATCGGCGCTTCATTCGGTCTATCCGAACCCGTTTACAGGCACCGCGACAATTCGATTCGAAGTTGCTCAGGCCGGAGATGCAGAGATCGCGGTCTTCGATCTAATCGGAAGGCGCGTCGCTACCGTAACGGCGGGCCGGCGACCAGCCGGTGTGCACGAAGTCCGATTCGATGCGCATGACCTTCCTTCCGGAAGCTATTTCGTGCGGTTGACCCTGGGACGAGAAACCTATCACCGGCAGATTATTGCCGTGCGATGATCGCAGCTCCTCGATAATTCCCATCACAATTACCAATCCACTCACCCAACCAACACAACCATGAATACACTCAGCCGCTTAACTCAAAAGCTTGTGCTGTTGATCTTCCTCAGCGGATCACTGCTCGCGTGCAGCGACAATCCAGTTGAGCCCGACGAACCTACACTGACCGGCCACTGGACGGGTCAGACAACGATCCAGGGCGTTCCCTTATCGATGGATGTGCAACTCCAGGATAATGGTGGCAGCATAAGCGGTGCAGGAACGATGGTGCTTGTGGAGCCGCTGGCCATCACGACGACCGGAGTCTACAACTTCCCGAGCGTTACGCTCACCGTGCGAAGCAATGATTTCGATGACATGAGCTTCACCGGCGACCTTGGTGCGGACGGCAATTCGATCAGCGGCGGGATGCGCGGATCGGGATTCGACAACTTCGCCTTTACGCTTCGCCGACAGTAATCAACGATCGGGGTGGAGATTTGGGGGGAACCGCCTCCCTCTGAATCTCCGTCCTCGATCGCTCTGATTCTTGCATAACGCTTTCACTTAGCCATCCGATGACTTCACGTAGTGATCGGATGAGTCCCCTCGGTTAACGCGCTCTTTCCGATCTGATCGATCCATCGGCGGAGGGAAGCGACGTTGAAGTGGTTGGGGGCGGTTGTTCCTTGTTCAGCTCGCCACGCGGCGTAGTCAAGCACCGGAATATCGGCGGACAGGTAGGAGCTGACGGTGCGTCCGGGAAGCGGTCCGTCGGATAGCATAGCGGCGATGCGCGCGCTCTCGGGTGGGAAGGCGTCGTCGACGGGTTCGGTGTGGTAGCCGGCCGACCACAGCACGCAGCGAACGAAGTCGCGCTCGGCAAGGTCTTCGATATGAAGGTGTACGGTGCGTTCGATCGCGGCCGACGGCGATTTGACTTCATCGCCTTTGCCTTTACCGAAGACATGCTCGGCGTCATCCACGTCGGCGGGAAGGCCTACGATCATTGTCCGCAAGCGATCGGGACCGATTGCGCGCGAAGGAAGTGCGAGCGACTGACGCAGTTCGGCGAACTGGGAGCCCGAATTGCCGATGTGAGCGGCTTTAGCGAGATCATTCGCGTTTCGAACCACATCGGCGACAGTGCGAGAGGCTGAATCATCCGCGTCGTGGTGCTCGGCAACGGCCCGCGTAATGCTGGCCGGGATCTTCCAATGAAGACAAAGGGCGTGACCTACCACGGCGTGGTCGGTGTCTACCGTCTCCCGCTCCAGGAGAAACAGGGGTTTAATTCCGTCCTGCGCAGCCATCACGACCTGGGCATAGACCGCGCCGAAATGGTCGAGCATGACAAGCTTGCCGATATCATGCAGCAGACCGGCCACATACGCTTCGTCGGCGTTCACGTCGGGAATGTGCATCGCCATTCTGCGGGCAAGTGACGCAACCGCGAAGCTGTGACGCCAGAAATCGGCGGGGTCGAAGGGCCACTGATGTTTCTCGAAGTGCGATTGCATCGAGAGCACGGAGATACTGAGCGCCAGGTTAACCACGGTGTCTCGGCCAAGCAGGACGGTTGCCTGCTGCACG
>CBFGXY010000248.1:0-3443 GCA_965652945.1 uncultured bacterium | reverse complement strand
ACATCGAAGGGCCTTACGCGTTTGGATACCTGCGCTCGGAAACGGGCGTCCACCGGCTCGTGAGAATTTCCCCGTTCGATTCCAGCGGCCGACGCCATACCTCATTTGCAAGCGTATTCGTGTATCCGGAGATCGACGACACGATCGATATCGAAATCAATCCGTCTGATCTGGAACTGCAGACATTCCGTTCGGGAGGCAAAGGGGGCCAGAACGTCAACAAGGTCGAGACAGGGGTTCGGTACATCTGGACGGGTACACTCTCCAATGGCGAAGAGGCCCGGGTAGTGGCCGACTGTACGGAGGAGCGCAGCCAGCTTCAGAACAAGGAGCGGGCGATGGTGATGCTCAAGAGCCGCATCTACCAGCTCGAGCAGGAAATCCAGGAAGCCGCCAAGAACGAAATCGAGGGATCGAAAAAGAAGATCGAGTGGGGAAGTCAGATTCGCTCGTACGTGTTCCAGCCCTACACGATGGTAAACGACCATCGGACGGAGATCAAAGTGACCGATGTGCAGAGCGTGATGGATGGACATATCGATCCGTTTATTGAGGCATATCTCATGCAGCAGTCGGATCCTACGTAACCGAAACGGCAGCACTGACCAGGTACGACCGTTCCTCTTCCGCCGGCATGACCTCAGACGCGTCCCGTTCCGTTAAATTTGATTTCCTGATCATTGGGAGCGGTGTCGCCGGCCTGACCTATGCCTTGAAGGTGGCGCCATATGGAAGTGTGGCGATCGTCACCAAGAAGTCATCCGTCGAGTCCAATACGAACTACGCGCAGGGCGGGATCGCTGCGGTGATGCGAGAAAGCGATTCGGTGGATAGTCACATCGCCGACACGCTCGACGCCGGAGCGGGATTGTGTGATGAGGACGTAGTTCGCATGGTCGTAGAGGAAGGACCGAAGCGCGTCCAGGAACTCATCGATCTCGGAGCGGAGTTTACCCGTAATGGATCAGCGCTTCATTTAGGGCGGGAGGGAGGTCACTCTGCAAGTCGGATCGTTCATGCAGCCGACACGACGGGCCGGGAAATCGAACGGGCCCTGCTGGAGAACGTCCAGGCTCATCCCAACATCGCGATCTTTCAATATCATTTCGCGATGGAATTGATCACTGAGCATCACCTGGGCCAGTTCGTCTCAAAGGTACGCCCAGATGTTACCTGTTTCGGAGCCTACGTCCTGGATCAACGAAGCGGACAAATTCTGACGTTCCTCGCGCGTACGACGCTGCTGGCTGCCGGAGGGTCGGGTCAGGCGTATTTACATACCACGAATCCTGCCGTGGCCACGGGAGACGGCGTCGCGATGGCGTATCGGGCGAAGGCTCGGATCGCGAACATGGAGTTCATGCAATTCCATCCGACCACCCTGTATCATCCCGAGGCATCCTCATTTTTGATATCCGAGGCGGTGCGAGGTGAGGGCGCAGTGCTGCGAAATACCCGTGGCGAACGCTTCATGACCGAGCATGACGATCGAGGCGAGCTCGCGCCCCGAGACATCGTTGCTCGCGCAATCGATGATCAGTTGAAGAAGCATGGCGCACAGCATGTCTGGCTCGATATATCCCATCAGAATGCGGATGATATCCGCCATCATTTTCCTGCCATTTACGCACGGTGTCTGAAGCATGGGATCGATATCACGAAGGAGCCCATCCCTGTCGTGCCTGCGGCGCATTACCAGTGTGGAGGAGTTGTATCGGACCTTTCCGGTCGCACCACCATCGACAACCTGTACGTCGCGGGAGAGGTAGCCTGTACGGGGCTGCACGGTGCCAACCGGCTGGCCAGTAACTCACTGCTTGAGGCCCTCGTCTTTGCCGACCGGGCGGCGGGTGCGGCGATAGAAAGTGCTCGGAGGACGAACTGGTGCGACGTGGTCCCGCCCTGGGATGCCGGCGGCACGGCACGGCCGCAGGAGTGGGTGCTTATCTCGCACAATGTGCACGAGCTCAAACACATTATGTGGAACTACGTGGGCATCGTCCGGTCGTCGCTTCGTCTGGTCCGGGCACAACGGCGCCTGGCATTGCTCCACGAAGAAACCGAAGATTTCTACCGCCGGTCCACGGTCTCGGTTGAGCTGTGCGAGCTGCGCAATCTAATCGCCGTATCGAGCCTCATCGTCAGAAGCGCACTCATGCGTCGAGAGAGCCGCGGACTGCATTTCACGCTCGATTTTCCTGACGCTCGTTCTGCAGAGCGACGCATGACGATCATATGAAAGTTCTACTCTCGAACGGCCCTGAAACTTAACGGGCTCACGAAACATCCGACAAGTGATCTCGTTTGTCCGAGCTGTAGTTGCCGGGCTTGCGATGACAGAGGGGCCTGCCGTATATTTGCGGGTCCGGAAAGGAAGGGCTGCCTGGCGGCCCTTTTTTGTTTTGCGCTAACGGTAGTTGTGTTGCCGCGCCCGCCCGAAGTTCGGGATCGGGCGTTTTTTGAAGAACTTTATGCTGGAAATGGTCGAAACGGTGCAACAGGAGGGAAAGACGCTGGAAGATCAAGTCAGGCGAATTGTTGACGAGGTCCTCTCAGGGCGAGACCTGTTCCTGGTTGAAATCGATATACGAGGGCAGAAAGGATCGCGTGCCGTCGATGTGTACATCGATAACGACACCGGCGTCGGTATCGACACGCTCGCCGAAGTGAGTCGCGAGATCGGCTTTCTGCTCGAGACGGAGGACGTCATCGCCGGACGATACAATCTGAATGTGTCGTCGCCGGGTGCCGAGCGCCCGCTGCAGCACTTCAGACAGTATCGCAAACACATTGGACGATCCCTTGAGGTGGTTCGTAAACGAAGCGAAACGGGAGACACCGAGACCCTGGCAGGTAAACTGGTCTCAGTAGATGACCGCGGAATCGTTATCGAGACCGAAAAGAACGTCTCCAGCAGTATTGACCATAACGAAATTGAAACCGCCCGCGTGCAACTGCCCTGGTAGGATGCGCATTGGCTGACAACGACTCGATACCCTATGCAAAGTTCGGTTCTCGTTTCCTCATTCGCGGAGATTGCCCGCGAGAAGGGCATCGACCGCGATACGCTGCAGATGATCATGGAAGACGTGTTTCGTGCCATGATCAGAAAACGGTACGGTGCGGATGATAACGATGCGTTTCAGATAATTTTTAATCCCGATCATGGAGACATTCAGATTCTCCATATTCGAGAAGTAGTGCCCGACTTTGACCTCGAAGATCCGGTAACTCAAATAGAGGAGGCGGACGCCCGAGTAATCGACGAGGATTTTGAAGTCGGCGACGAAGTCGCGAGTGAAATAAGTATCGCCGATTTTGGACGTCGTGCCGTAATCACGGCCCGGCAAACGTTTAGCCAGCGTATTCGGGATATCGAGAAAGAGAAGGTCTTTCAGGAGTATTCCGATATCATTGGTGAGATCGTCGTCGGTGAAGTCTAT
>CBFGXY010000247.1:0-3458 GCA_965652945.1 uncultured bacterium | reverse complement strand
TGCATCTCCCTCTCCTTCAGTACCCCCCCCCTCATGGCCCAACCCCTCCGACTGACGCTCACCGCGTTCATCACCGCGCTTGCGCTCCTCTACTTTGCACCGGCCGATTCGTGGTCGCAGCCGCTGCTGATAAACGAGGTCCTGACCTCCAACGGGAACTGGGGCGTGGACGAGGACGGCGAATATCCCGACTGGATCGAAATTCTGAACACGGGGTCCTCGCCGGTGGATCTCGAGGATTTCGGGCTGTCGGATGATCCCGACCGTCCGTTTCGGTGGACTTTTCCGTCGATGAGCATCGAAGCGGGAGAGCGGCTCCTCGTGTGGGCATCGGGAAAGGACCGCCGGGGACCGACGCTGCACACCTCCTTCTCGTTGAGTAAGGATGGTGAGCCGGTTTTACTTACGGCTCCCGACGGTGCACTCATCGACCGTATCGATGTGCCCGAGCTTCCGCGCGACGTATCGTTCGGCCGGATGCCTGACGGCGGTTCGTCGTGGAGGTACTTCACCGAACCGAGTCCCGGCGCGGCGAACGAAGGCCAGCATTATGCCGATATCCTGTCGCCGCCCACGTTCTCGAAACCTGCCGGGTTCCATACGGGCAGCTTCGAACTGACGATCGATGCGGAAGACGGAGTCACGGTCTATTACACGCTCGACGGTTCGGAGCCCACGACCGAATCACCGGTATACGACGGTCCGCTACAGATAACAGATCGCGAGGGCGACCCCAACGTCTTTTCGCAGATCCGCACGACCGGCGCATACCACCTATGGTCCCCGCCGATGGGCGAAGTGTTCAAAGGAACCGTCGTCCGCGCGCTTGCCCTGCGGGATGGGGCGCTGCCCAGCGAGGTTTCAACGGCCACGTACTTCATTCACCCTGAGGGAGAGCACCGATACTCGCTTCCCGTCATTTCGATCGCTTCGAATCGGGACGGGCTCTGGGGTGAACGAGAGGGACTGTACGTTCCGGGTATTGTGCTCGACTCCTTGTATCAGCTGCGTGGCCGAACCTCCCGGGCCGACTCGGTCGCACTGGAACAGCAATACTCGAACTATGTCATGCGGGGTGAGGACTGGGAGCGTGCCGTACATCTCGAGATGTTTGATGGCGGGCAAACCTTACTCAGCCGAAGGGCGGGGCTGCGTATTCATGGGGGGCTCACCCGGCTTCAGCGCCAGAAGTCGCTTCGTCTCTATGCGCGCAGTGAGTACGGTTCGAGCGATTTCGAACATTTCTTTTTCAACGAAAAACCCGGCGTCGTATCTCGGAGAATCATCCTCAGGGCCGGCGGCCAGGACTGGATGAAGACGATGTTCCGCGATGCGTTCATGCAGCGCCTCTCCCGGCACATGAACCTCGACTATCAGGCGTATGAGCCTGCCGTCGTGTTCATCAACGGCGAGTCCTGGGGTATTCACAACATCCGCGAACGTATCGACCAGCATTACCTCGCGGGCAATCACGGCGTAGATCCAGATCGTTTAGACCTCCTGACCGGGTCGGGAAGTGTGGATCACGGGTCTAATTCGGCGTATCTGAGTTTCCGCAGTTATGTCAGCCAGAACGATCCGCGACAGGCCGACGTGTATGAGTACATCGCTTCGCAGATGGACATCGACAACTTTATCGACTACCACGTCGCGCAGATCTTTATTCGCAATAACGACTGGCCGCATAACAACATAGATTACTGGCGCGCCCATCCCGAAGCGGGTGCAGACTCGCGATGGCGGTGGATTTATTACGACACCGATTTTGGTTTTGGATGGTCGGCTGATCCGTGGGATCGAGACATGATCGCCTGGGCCCGTTCTCCGGATGGCAACGGACATGGAAGCTGGGCGACGGTCCTCTTCCGGCGGTTGCTGCTCAACGAAGAATTCCGAAACCAGTTTATCAACCGCCTGCAGGATCAGCTGAATACGGCATATCGCACCTCCCATGTGATCGGCCTCATCGATGAGTTCGAGCGGATGCTGGAGCCCGAAATGGGCGAGCACATCCACCGCTGGGGCTGGGTCAAGAATCCTCGACCTGCTCACCAGGAACCCGCCAATGTTTCCGAATGGAAGGCGAACGTTGAGGTCTTGCGAGAATTTGCGCGACGGCGTCCCGCATACGTGCGGAATCACATCCGATCCAACTTCAATCTTCGTGCGCCGGTATACCTGACGGTCAATGTCTCGGAGCCGGGTTCGGGCCACGTCGAGGTGAACTCGATCCATGTGAGGGATCAGACTGTGGGAGTGGGTCCGGATCCGTACCCATGGTCGCGTCTCTACCACGGGGAGATTCCTGTCAGACTGGTTCCTCATGCAGCGCCAGGCTATCGCTTTGTGCAATGGAGCGGCACTGAGACATCCACAAAGGATACGCTCTACGTCACGAATTCGACGGACTCTACCTACGTGGCACAGTTCGTCGCCGACGAAGACTGGCTTGATCAGGCCTTCCCTCGCCCGTTCGACCTCTCGACCGACGACTATCGGATGCCTGACTGGCCTGCGGATGCGGAGGCAGGTACCTACCCGGAGTCGATGGCCTTTTATCATATGGACGAGCTCGATCCCACGATCGATGCCAGTCCCGTAGCACCCACGACCGGTGCCTATAACCTCGAATCACGTACCCGCATCGTAGGGCTTGGCGAGGAGGGAATTGCGTTTATCAACACGGGTAACGAGGAAGGCAATCCGGGCTATCCCGGCCGGCGCCTCGGTGCCGCCGTGCTGGCTCTGGATACGAGGGATCGCACGGACATCGTCGTGAACTGGACCGCGGGCACCGTTACGCCAAACGTCCGAAAGTATGCGTTGAGACTTCAGTATCGCCTCGGAGACGACGGTCCCCTGCTCGATCTGCTTGACGCGGAGGGGAATCCCATCGAGTATGTGGGAGGCGACGAGGCGGGGCATTCTGCGGCTTTCGGACCCATCCTGCTCCCTCCGGATCTTGAGGACAAACCCTATGTTCAGCTCTGGTGGCGCTACTACTTCACGGGCCGGCGTGAAGAGGGCGACGGCGGCGCGCGAGACATGCTGCGCCTTTCGGATATCAACGTATCGAGTCGAACGACTGTGAATGCTGATCCTCCGGAGGCTCGGCTTACCACGAGGCTTCTCCCCGCTTATCCGAACCCCCTGAGCAGCCGCGTGACGATTCCGATCGAGCTCAGCGACCACACCCACGCGTCCATCACCATATATGACATGCTGGGTCGTACGGTGGCCACCGTGTTCGAGGGTCCGCTGCCCGCCGGCAGTCATCGTCTTACGTGGGAGCCACGTGATGAGGCTTCAGGTGTCTACCTCGTAAGGCTGCGCGCCGGCGGAGTCTCCCAGACGCACACGATCACACTCATTCGGTAGCCGTCCGCAGCCCCGAGCCGTACAGGAGGAATGCCATTAGAAAGGGCCCGCTGTGGAGGTGGCCGAGCAGCGCGGCCACT
>CBFGXY010000246.1:0-3473 GCA_965652945.1 uncultured bacterium | reverse complement strand
TAGAATGCACTGAGCGAAGAAACCATCGCCGTCAGTACCGTCATCGGGTGCGCCTTCGCGTGGAAGCCTTCGAAGAACTTCTTCATGTCCTCGTGCAGGAGCGTGTGATACGTGATCTCCCGCTCGAAATCTTCGAGTTGCTTCGGCGTGGGCAGCTCTCCTTCTATCAAGAGATAGCACACTTCCAGGAAGGAAGAATGCTCAGCAAGTTGCTCGATAGGATACCCGCGGTGCCGCAGGATGCCCGCCTCGCCGTCGATGTACGTAATCGCACTCTCGCATGAGCCGGTATTCCCATAGGCCGGATCCAGCGTTATTGCGCCCGACATGGTGCGCAGTGATGTCACGTCAATCCCGGTTTCACCTTCTGTACCAACCGTAACCGGCAGTTCATATTGCTTGCCGTCAAACGTTAGGTGCGCTGTCTGCATATCGGTCTCCTTTGCTGATCCGTTTGATTTCACTTCGAGCATTCTTTAGCCAGTTCAGACGCCTTATGACCAACCACCGTCGATAAATGTTCATGAGAAAATGGCGAGGACGGGGTAATTAGTCGCAGGTCATGGTTAACTCTAATACCTTCAACGCGGAAATCAATCAAGTTTGTGTGTCTGATTATACCGTGAAACCGAAAGATATCGCCTTCGGCATCGACTTCGATAGTGCCTCGCTGGACATAGATCGCACCCGGGTAGAGGGTGATCATGTGGTTCTGGCAGGTCTGGAGAATCATAATCCCGGCTATTGGAAATGGATCTACTTCCGGATGGACGGAGTGGCGGGCCAGGAACTGATGTTCGAGCTCGGGAGCAACTTCGAATCGGGTTCCGAACGGCTGGAAAACCATCGAATGGTTTACAGCTATGATAACACCGAGTGGGACTTCTTCCCTTACGGCGAACAACTTGCCGACGGACGTTATTTATTTGGACTGCAGGCGCCGTTTGAGAATGACCGCGTGTTCATCGCCTACGGACTTCCATACCCTTATTCCCGACTCGAATCATTTGTGGATTCGATTCGAGACTCTGATTTCGTAGGACCCACGCGCTCGAGTGATGAAAACCTTGTGATCGGACGTTCTCCGGGTGGTGAAGACGAGATCGGCAGATCCATCCCTCAGCATAACCTGTACGGATTTCGAATCACCGACCACGGCATATCCGGACCCAAGGCGAAAATCGTCGTGATGAGCGGCGTGCACCCCAATGAGTCGCTTGCCAATTACGGACTGGAAGGATTGGTCGAGTATCTGACGAATCCGGAAGATGAAGAGGCAAGAGAGCTTCTTCGAGCGGCGGAATTTTTTGTCTACCCCATGGCCAATCCTGATGGACGCGTGGCTGGATACAACCGCAGCACGGTGGAGCATGTGGACCGCGATGCCAATCGCTACTGGCGGGAAGATCTATACGCCGACATGACCGACATCAGACAAATCGCGGAGGCCATGATCTGCGACACGGACGAGGCCGTGGACTATTTCGTCGACTTTCATTGCTGGACCAACACAACCCACCACTTCGGAATCCTGTCACGCGCAGAAGGATTTCACGAGGACCCATTCTGGATCGCCCTTCGCGATCTGGAACCGGATTTAAGTGAAATGGACTCCGGGTGGGAAAACTGGTCGAGCGAAACCTTTGCGTTCAAGCGCCTCAACGCGCGTTTCGCCCTCACACTCGAATCAATGTTCATTCCCAACGAGAACATCGATCGGTTTCATAGGATGGGACGAAACGTAGGCCGCGCCTTTGCTCGCGCCATCCTGGCCGGACGACATTCTACCGATGTCCGTTCAAGCTGATTCGTGCAACCACGGGGAGGTGGTCAGACCCTCGGCGCGTGGCTCGGCTGGAATGAGCCTGGACCTCCAGTACGTTTGCCTTGCGCGCATAAATCCGGTCGAGAGCCAGCATAGGTCTCGTGGCGGGATAGGTTGCGGGCCATGCCTGGTTATGGTGTAAATCCGCAAAGGCCGAGTCGAGTTGCCGAGATGCGGCACACCGACGCCAGGCATTCATGTCTCCAAGCAATACCGTGGGTCCTTGTAGACGCGGATGCTCGAGCAGTGAGCGTACCTGTCTGCCTCGGGTTCTATCCACGAGTGCGAGGTGGGTCGCGACGACGGCGAACGGATGCTTGCCTTCGAACTGTACGGCCAGCGCGGATCGCTGCTCGAGCCGCCCCATGTTGAGGTCGATGGCATAAGTTACCTTCATCGGCCACCGGGAGAGGACGGCGTTGCCCAGCTCGCCCCGCTTGTGAATGCGGGTGGTGGCAAAGGCCATATGGTAGCCCATCCTGTCTGCGAGTGTTCTCAGTGGATCGCGGCCGTCGAAAAGTCGCAGAACTTCCTGAAGCGCGATGATGTCAGCATCGAGTTCATCCAGAACGGCGAAGGCCAGTTCGGGCTCCATACGTTTGCCGCCGCCAAGGCCGGTCCACCGATGCACATTATAACTGGCGATGCGAAACTGCTCGCCAGGATGCTCATGCCCGTTCGAGGCCTGATTGTACGTGGCAAGGTAAGGGACCCGGTTCGACAGTTCCTCACGCAACTGGCGATGTGGGTCTAGCCTGAACGAATTCGTAATTGCACTGATCAAGGCTTCATTCGATAGAACAAATTGACAGGTACGCAATCATTCGACAAGATGCGCTCGCATCGTCGAAGTTGATATGACTGCAGCAGCGTCCATCAGTCGGATGAACCTGAGTTACGTCTCGAACGACGTACCGCTTCGAGCATATCCTCAACGCATGTCAGTTTCACGCGAGGTCTGCCGGCGGCTTCACCCTGCGCGAGTTCATGCGAGTCTATGCACAGCCAATCCTCGTACGAGAAATACTGAAGCTGCCTTTCCCGCATCATGTCGTCGAACGCTGCACGGTCAGGAAACGAAGGTGCAAGAAGTCGGCCATGTTGAAGATCGGAGAGAATCTGCTCCGAAGTCTCAACGCTATCTGGTTTATTAGTTCCGATCACGCCCGAGGGTCCTTGCTTGATCCAACCCGCTACATACGTTCCCGTAAGGGGACTTTTGGTGACGGAATCGACCACACGGCCCTGCACATTCGGGATGGTCCCCGATGATTCCTCGAAAGGAAGACCGGGAACGGGCACCCCTCTATAACCAATCGATCGAAACAAAAGCTGTGCCGGGATCTCTTCCGTTTCATCGGTCGGAACGGGCCGGATTCGTCCATGCTGCAGTTCCAGACGATTTCGTACGACTCGGACCCCACGAACTTTTCCGTGCGAATCTCCAAGTACGTCGCGGGGGGAAATACAGAATCTCAGATGCAGCCGCTTCCGGGTTTGCCGTGATTCCCGCTCGAGCAACGTGTTGAGGATTTCCAATTTCTTTTGCATCTCCCGGTCCGCTGTCTCGAGCATTTTCCGGGAGGCTGAGTCGAACTGAAGTCGACCGACATCGCCGACTACGCACTCGATGCATTGCGGCACAGCC
>CBFGXY010000245.1:0-3477 GCA_965652945.1 uncultured bacterium | reverse complement strand
AGAAGACCCGTGCGTTCGAGAGCGACTCGTGGTTCGTGTCGGCAACACCGGCCACTCACTCCGTTCCCACGCTTGGCCTTCGATTCAAGTGCCTCGCCTCAGGTGGAACGGTCGCCTACTCGAGTGATACCGAACCGTCAGGGATAATCGCCATGATGGCTCGCGAAGCCGACATTCTGGTTCATGAGGCTACTGGCGAGGGCCCGGGGCATTCCTCCAGCCGGCAGGCCGCACGTATCGCCGCCGAAGCCGGAGTCGGACGCCTGCTGCTGGTACATCTTCCTCCCGCTCTTCCCGAAACGGATGTCGACGCCGCACGGGAGATTTTCTACTTCACGGAAGTGGGTGAGGAGAATGGCGTATACGAGTTCTGACGCTACGTCTGGATAATGCCCGGATTGAATTGCGGTATCTCCGGATTGTGGTCGGCCATTTCGATCCCCAGGCTGATCCACCGGCGCGTCGACGCAGGCTCGATGATCTCGTCTACCCAGAGTCGAGCCGCGGCATAGTACGGCCGCGTCTGCCGATCATAACGCTCCTGAATCTCGCGAAGCAGACTCTCCTGCTCCGCTTCAGACAGTTCCTTGCCCTGCCTCTTCAGCTTAGAGACCTCGATCTGCGCAAGCGTCTGAGCGGCCTGCGCGCCACCCATCACGGCAATCCTCGCCGTCGGCCAGGCCATCATCAGCCGCGGATCGTAAGCGCGGCCACACATAGCATAATTACCCGCTCCATTTGAATTGCCCATCACGATCGTAAACTTAGGCGTGACGGTGTTGGCGACCGCGCTCACCATCTTAGCACCGTCTTTGATAATGCCGCCATGTTCGGAACGTTTACCGACCATAAAACCAGTGACGTCCTGTAAGAAGAGGATGGGAAGCCGTTTCTGATTGCAGTTCATTATAAAACGCGCCGCCTTGTCTGCAGAGTCGGAGTAAATAACGCCGCCCACCTGCATCTCACCCTGGCGGCTCCTGACCACTAAACGTTGATTCGCCACGATGCCGACGTTCCAGCCGTCGATCCGTGCATAGCCAGTAAGAATGGTTTTTCCATATCCCTCCTTGTACTCGGTCCACGAACCTTCATCAATGACACACTCGATGATCTTCCGCACGTCGTAGGGCTGCTGCGGAGAAGTAGGCATCACCGCGTACAACTGATCGGCGGGCGCAGACGGCTCACGCGGGTCCGCTCTCGTGAAACCGGCACGATCAAACGGACCGAACTTCGATACGAGGTCGCGTATCGTATCCAGACAGGTTTCGTCGTCCGGCATCCGGTAGTCCGTCACCCCCGATATTTCCGAGTGGGTCTCGGCACCGCCCAGGGTTTCCGCATCCACCTCCTCTCCAATGGCGGCTTTTACCAGGAACGGTCCGGCGAGAAAAACCGAACCCGTGCCGTCCACAATGAGCGCCTCATCGCTCATGATGGGCAGATAGGCACCACCCGCCACGCAGCTCCCCATGATCGCTGCGATCTGTGGAATGCCCTTACTGGACAAGACAGCATTATTTCGGAAAATCCGTCCGAAATGCTCCTTATCGGGGAAGATCTCATCCTGCATCGGCAAAAATACACCGGCCGAGTCGACGAGGTAGATGATCGGGAGGTGATTCTCCAGGGCAATCTCCTGAGCACGCAGATTCTTCTTAGCGGTGATGGGAAACCATGCGCCCGCCTTTACCGTGGCGTCGTTGGCTACAATCACACATAATCGACCGGACACACGACCTATGCCCATGACCGTCCCGGCTGCCGGGCAGCCTCCCTCCTCCTCATACATCCCGTGGCCGGCAAACTTGCCGAGCTCGTAGAACGCACCCTCATCCACCAGCCGATCGATTCGCTCGCGCGCGGTGAGCTTGCCGCGTTCGTGCTCCCGGGCGATACGCCTGGGTCCTCCGCCCAGATCGATCTCACGTCCGATCCGTCTATACTCTTCGATCAGTTGACGATACTTAGCAGATGTGGAAGCGCTTTTAGTAGAGACTGCTGCCTCATTGGAATCGTTCTCCATGCAATAATCAGCAATAAAATAAGACCGCCGGAACGATCCGATATTAAGACCGAATAATCAAAACAAAAAGCCCGGCAGGTGCCGGGCTTTTGATGTCTCGTGTGGACCGTTAGAAGTCAGAGGATTGCACTCATCTTCTGCATGATCTCGCTGCGCGGCTCCCCCGTTTTCTGGTGAATCAGGTTCACCATCTTGGGCAGGCTTCCACGGGCACGTTTCATTTCCGTGTCAGCGAAGTCAACGTCACTCCAGATCGATTCGATCTGTGACTTGACTCTCCGCCAGCTGTCGTTCATGCGATCGGTTGCCATGATGCTCCCTCCGTATATTTTCCGCTGTTACCAGATTCTATTGTATAACCCACAGAAGAGCCGTTATGTTTCGATATTTCCACAAGAACAGCGGTTATTGCGCTCTATAAACGGGGCTGCCCCGATGTATCACGTTTAAGTTTGTGCGCGCAGGTTCTGGAGCATCTCATCAACCGACGCTCCAGGTAGACGAGTCAAGTCGTTGAACTGCCCCCCTGCAGAAAGTACCTCGCCACCGTCTAACCGGACGACGCTTCCATTCATGAAACCCGCTTCAGGGCTTATCAAGAAAGCAGCGAGACTCGCAAGTTCTTCCGCCCGCCCGAACCGTCCAAGTGGAATCCGTCGAAGGATTGCCTTCTCCATCGTCTCCTCAGCTACAAGTCGCTTCCAGGCCCCTTCAGTAGGAAAGGCTCCAGGCGCGATTGCGTTCAACCGGATGCCATACGAGCCCCACTCCACTGCGAGTGATTTCGTCATTGCCTCGACACCGGCCTTCGAGGCCGCGCTGGGCATCACAAAGCCACTCCCCGTCTGCGTATAGGTCGTAATGATCGACAGTACGGTCCCTCCACTCCTTCGCTTGATCCACCTTCTTCCCACGGCCTGGGTGGCATAAAAAGACCCGTAGAGATTGGTTCTGATGACCGTGTCGAATGCGTTGGGCGACAGAGCTTCGCTTCGTGAGAGAAAGTTGGCGGCCGCATTATTGACCAGCGCCGTAAGATTTCCGAAAACCTCCTCTGCAGCGTGTACACATTCCTCCACGTCATTCGGATCGCGTACATCGCAGACGATGTAATGACCTTCTCCGCCGGCTGCCCTGATGTCTTCGACCACTTTGTGCAGGGTTTCCTCTGTGCGTCCGTTGATTGTAATCCGCGCCCCTGCGGCAGCGCACCGTATCGCCATGGCACTTCCCAGACCACCGCCGCCACCGGTGATCAAGACGTGCTGACCGGTGAGCGAGGGCCAACCTGACTGATTATCCATCAGCATGAGCATCTTCACGACGGGCGCTGCGTCCGTTTCCCGAGGCGTGAACCAGGTCCGGACTATCTACCGCGCCATACTCATCCGGTGTAAACTCATCAACCGAAATTGCTTCGGAGCGAGCCTTTGCTGCCTCTCTGAGTC
>CBFGXY010000244.1:0-3492 GCA_965652945.1 uncultured bacterium | reverse complement strand
AACTGCAGTGAGGATCAGCAAACCTTTCTGCGCGATGCACGGCTGCATCTCCGTTGGCTCGCCGACGAGTGCGGCGTCAGGTGTGGGCAGCACACCGCGCATCGTCTCCATACCGTTGTATCCGCTGCCGGTTTCTTCATAGGATGTGAGGGCGACCATCACCCGACCATCGGGCGTCCATCCTTCGGAATGCAGTTCAAGCAGGGCCGTGGTCATGGCCGCGCCACTTGCTTTGGCATCGACCGCTCCACGTCCATAGAGCCTGCCATCGACCCTGGTGGGCTCGAATGGATCGTACGGATGACCATCCGAGGCCGGCACCACATCCAGGTGCGAGTTCAGAAGGAGAAGCCGTTTCCCCTCACCGAGAGTAAAGAAGATGTTGTCGTCGTGGCGACCCACTTCGAGCCCGCGCTCGGAAACAAATCCCTGCAGAAAATCAGCCACTTCCTTTTCCTCGCCGCTCAACGACGGAAAGCGAATCATGGCCTCAAGAAGTTCTACAACGTCCATATCATAAAGGATGTCGATCGGGTGACTAGACGAGATGGAAGGGAAATGAATGTTAAACGGCCAGCGCGTCCTCGAAGCCGATTCAATTTGCTGACTCCACCGACAACCGGACCTGCGTACCTGCATCGGGGTCATCAATCTGGCCCGCGCTGGATACCGATACGGAATCTACTCCTGAGTTCAACGCCCGAAACGCGTTCTCCAACTTCACTCTCATTCCCCGATTAATCCAGCCATTGCGCACGCCTTCGTCAAACTCCGCGTGCGAGATCCTCTCCATATGAGAGGAAGCATCGTCCGGATCGCGCCATATTCCGCCCGAATCTGCTACATATACGAGCCGATCGGCCTCGAGTGCGATGGCCAGGTCCGTCGCTACGGTGTCCGCGTTAATGTTGAAGATGTCCCCGTCTTCGTTCGATGCGAGTGATGCTACGACGGGTACCAGCCCCTGATCGAGAAGAAGGCGCAGGATATGCGTGTCGATTGAAACGATGTCTCCAACGTGACCGAAATCGACCTCCTCACCATCGATGGTCCATGGTGGGCGCCGTTTCGCGTTAACCAGATTACCATCGATCCCGCTAATACCGCATGCTTTGATGCCCTGGGACGACAGAGCCGCAACCAGGCGAGCGTTCAGCTCACCCTTCATCACCCAGAGCGCGATGCGCAGATCTTCGTCCGTTGTCACGCGGCGGCCGTTAACAAGCTTTGGCTCGTGTCCGAGACGACGCGCCAGCGCCGTCGCCTGCGGACCGCCGCCGTGCACGAGAACGATGGTCGAGGTCTTCTCAGCCCTACCGATCGATCGTCGCAAGTCCTGAAGAGAGGACGGAGACTGGAGCAGGGCTCCTCCAATTTTGATAACGGTGGTACTCGTCATCAAATCAGGTTCCAGACATGTTCGAGAATGGCTTTCTGCGCATACAGACGATATCCCGCCTGTTCGATGTGAATTGCGTTCCTGCTTTTCAGGACGTTCGTATCTACAACCACGTTTCGACGCACTGGAAGACAGTGCATGAGGGCGCCGTCGTTCGTGGTATCCATGCGCGGCTGTGTGATGCGCCAGTCCTGAAATTCGCTGCGACGCTGGGCCTCGGCTTCGGCATCTTCGTAGAGTGTACTCCCTCCCCAGGCTTTTGCATAAACAACGTCTGCACCGCGGAGCGCAGCGTCAAGATCGTTCGATTCGCGGACCGTTCCACCTGCCTCAGTCGCTGTTGCCTGGGCAAGATCCATCACGCCGGGGTCGAGCTCGAAGCCATCCGGACGGGCAACGGTGACTTCCATTCCCGACCTCGCCGCCATCATCAATGCTGAATTGGGAACGGCCATCGGCAGGGCACGAGGATGATAGGCCCAGGTCAGAACGAATCTGCGTCCGCGGGTACGCCCGCCGAATCTGCGAGCGATGGTAGCTGCATCCGCCAGCTCCTGACACGGATGCCAGTAGGCGGACTCCAGGTTGATGACCGGCACCGTTGCAGCCTCGGCGAAGACATTCAGTCGCGAATCACTTTGGTCGGCCTCTCGGTCCTGAAACGACGCAAAAAGCCGTACTCCGATCGCATCATAATATTGCGACAGCACGGCGACGGCCTCCTCGATGTGTTCCGCTTCGCTGCCGGTCATGACGCCATCCGGCGACCAGTCAAACGTCCACGTTCCGTTTCCCGGAGTGATCGATGCAGCGTGTGCTCCGAGCTGGGCGGCCGCCACTTCCATAGATGCGCGCGTACGGAGCGAAGGATTGAAGAACATCAGGGCCAGTCCCATCCCGCGAGCCGCCTCCGACAATGTCTTCGTGCGACTGTGTTCGACGGCACGCTCTACGAGGCGCGACCACACACCTGCCGGCATGTCTTGCCAGTTCAGTAGATGCCGAAGTTCAGGCATCCTCGGATACGGCCTGAGATGAAACAACGTCGATGAATGCTGAGACGAACTCGTCAATCTCCTCATCCGACACGGTCAGCGGTGGAAGGAGACGGATCGTATTCGGATGTCCCGAACCTCCGGTCAGGATGCCTTTCTCACGTAGAGCGGCGACAACCGGGGCCGACGGTCCCTCGAGCTCGATCCCGATGAGTCCGCCTTCCCCCCGAACCTCAATTACGTGGGGCGAGAGCCCTTCCTTCACACGATCGAACAATACGGTCGCGCGGTCCATCCAGCCTCCCTCGACAAGCTCCTCGAGCGTTGCGATCAGGGCCGCCATCGCGATCATCCCGCCTCCGAACGTGGTGCCATGATCGCCGAGCTTCACGGTAGAGGCGATGGCATCCGAGGCCAGGACGGCCCCGACTGGGACACCCGAGCCCAGGCTTTTGGCCAGTGTGATGATGTCCGGCTTGACGCCCACTCGATCCGCGAATGTAAAGGCGCCCGTACGTCCCACGCCCGTCTGAATCTCATCAAAGATCAAAAGGCATCCCGCCTCATCACACGCCTTTCGGACCGCGTGGAAATACTCATCAGGAGCGGTCTGAACGCCGGCCATACTCTGGATCGGCTCGACGATGACCGCGGCGACGTCGTCATTATTCTTCAGAAGCGATCTTAATGCCTCGACATCCCCAAATTCTACGAAATGCGCCGGAGCAAGAACCGACTGATACGGCTCGCGAAACCGATCGATGCCGGTAACGGCGAGACTACCCAGGGTGCGGCCATGGAAACCGCCCGTGATTCCTACAACCTCAGACCTTCCCGTCGCCACCCTCGCAAGCTTCAAAGCCGTTTCGTTGGCCTCGGTGCCCGAGTTTCCGAAAAAGATGTTGTCCATCCCTTCGGGGGCGAGATCTCCCAGAATCTGTGCTGCTCGGGCTCGAACGGGACTGTACACCACGTTCGAGTAGAACATCAGCGTGCCAGCTTGTTCACGAATCGCCTCCGTGACGCGGGGCGGACAGTGCCCGAGCGCAGTTACGCAGTGGCCGCCATAGAAGTCGAGGAAGCGGTTTCCTTCCTCGT
>CBFGXY010000243.1:0-3503 GCA_965652945.1 uncultured bacterium | reverse complement strand
CTCGTCCTCGGTATCGATCCCGGATCACGTATTACAGGTTACGGATTGATCGAGGTCTCGGGAGCGGCTTCGTCGCTCATCGACTTTGGCATTATAGACTGCTCGAAGGAGTCGGACCACAATCTCCGGCTGAAACTGATTTACGAGACCATCACCCGCATCATCGGCGTCTACTGTCCCGATGAATGCGCTCTCGAGATGCCGGTTTACGGTAAGAATCCGCAGTCGATGCTGAAGCTGGGTCGTGCCCAGGCGGCGGCAATGCTGGCTGCGTTGAACAGAGAAGTGGCGGTCCAGCAGTACACGCCGAAAGAAGTCAAGAAATCCGTAACCGGAAACGGCAACGCGGCGAAGGAGCAGGTCAGGTTTATGGTCCGGTCGATGCTCTCTATCGACGAGGATCATCCGGCCTTGAATCTCGATGCAAGTGATGCGCTGGCGGTCGGACTTTGCCATGCGCATCGTAATGCATTTTCCGGAAGACCGCGCTACAGCGGTTGGGAATCATTCCTGAGCGCGAATCCAGATCGGCTCAGATCATAGGTTCGGTCGCCGAGACTATCGTTTTTGCCGTTCCGCGTCCCGGATCCGGACGACTTCGAGCACCTCTCCTTCATCGAGTACATCACCCGTCATCGAGCCGATCAACTCCGCAATCTGATCGCCTTTGTGGGAGGACTGTGTCCACTCGGGATGCGCCTGTTCGATGATGCTGATGAGAATTCTGAGGTAGGGATATCTCTCCTCTCGCGTAGGTAATCGGCCGATCGAGCGCGCAAAAAGTTCAGCATTCCGGCCAACCTGCCGATCTACCATTTTACGAGGGTACTTCGGTGTGCTCATTTCGACGCACGATTAGAAAAGCTATCTACGAAATAATCGGGTGGAGCTTAGCCGATGTGCCTGTATTCTCTTGCCACCCATTCATGATTCATTATAGCGACTGACCTTGTCCGATCCAACTCTGAGCTCTTCCACGTGGATGGGGGCCTGATTTACTCATCCTCCACGTGCATACCCGACCCTCGGTCGGCTGAGAACAACACGGTTTCGGCTCGCGTTGTAAGTGAGATTCAAGATTCGTGCTGCTGGTATTTTGATGCGACGTTCCTTTCCATATCGACTTGAGATGCTCCAGGCGATACCCGCTTTTCACAGGCGGGCGCGCCGCGAAAAAGCGTTCAGGCAAGGCGAGCTCGTGTATTACGGGCCCATGCCGCTGTACTATGGTATCGGCGAGGTCAAGCGCGTGCTGGGGAATTATATCGCGGTCGATTTTCGGGGCACGGGTCAATTTGGCGTGCATGAGGAAGTGCTCGAACATCAATATTTGATTCCGATTCCTGCAGGAGCCTCTACCTTCCTGTGACCTCACGCATGCCTTCGTTATATTCGCGCCGATTCGCGGAGACCCTGTCCTTCAGTCGCTGGCCTCATCTTCTCTCGCATGCTTCAGGTTAATGACGTCGTCAAGCGATACGGCCGCTTTACTGCCGTAGATCATGTTTCGTTCGAAGCTCAACCGGGCCGCATCCTTGGTCTGCTCGGGCCCAACGGCGCGGGAAAGACCTCAACGATTCGAATGATCACGCATATTACGGTCCCGGACGAGGGAGAAATTCTGCTGGATGGGCGCAGGGTCGGCCCGTGGAGTCAAGAGCGGATGGGATACCTTCCGGAGGAAAAGGGTCTCTACAAGAAGCTGAAGGTAGCGACTCAGCTGGAGTATCTGGGCCGTTTGAAAGGGCTCTCGGGGTCCGAAGTCAAGGAG
The DNA here is from genome assembly GCA_965652945.1 of uncultured bacterium. Taxonomy (GTDB): domain Bacteria; phylum Bacteroidota; class Rhodothermia; order Rhodothermales; family CAZKDQ01; genus CAZKDQ01. Next base: position 1,732 of record CBFGXY010000243.1, on the reverse strand, counting down.
AGGATGGCCTATTGGCTCGACCGCTTCGGTGCATCGTCGTGGGTTGACAAGAAGACGGAGGAGCTCTCGAAGGGGATGCAGCAGAAGATTCAGTTCATCGCCACGATCATGCATGATCCGGCGCTACTGATACTCGATGAACCGTTCGGAGGGCTCGATCCTATCAACACGGAGCTGCTGCGCGACATCATCAACGAGTTGCGAGACGATGGCCGCATCATCCTGTTTGCCTCCCACCGAATGGAGCAGGTCGAACAGATCTGCGACGATATCTGTCTGATCTCTCGTGGCAGGATCGTTCTGGACGGATCATTGCGTGAGGTGAAGCGCCGCTTCGGGCGAGACACGGTCACGATCGCCTTCAATGGCAGTGATGCCTTTCTCCGAGACCTCGAGGCGAATGGATCCGTGCGAATAGGAACCCACAGCCGAAACCGCGCCGAGATCCGATTGCTCAACGGAACTCCGGCCAGGGACGTGCTCGAGGCGGCGCTCCGTACGGTCGATGAAATCGTACACTTCGATGTGTCGGAGCCGCCGCTGAGCGAGATTTTTGTGAGCGTAGTTGGCGAGGAAGAACTCAAACACCAAGCTGCCGACGTGCAGGCACACGGCTGAATCGGACGACAATGAATAAGACCTGGATCGTATTGCGCAGCGAGTTCATGCGCCGCCTGAAAACGAAGTGGTTCGTCTTTTCCACACTTCTGGCACCGGTTATTCTGATTGGATTCTTTCTCCTCTCCGGGTTCGTAGGCTACATGGCCAGTCGGGGCGATGCCCGGGTCGTGGCCGTACTGGACCAAACGGGTTCAATTGCGTCGGAACTGACCGAAGCATCGGAGGAGAGTTTCATTACCGTTGATCTTCCCGAGGACTCTCTTCGCGCCGCCGTTCGCGCGGGTGTCTACGATGGTTACCTTCTGATCCCGGAGACTGTGCTCGACGGCTCGGGCGAACTTCAGTATTTCTCTTCTTCCGGTGGCGGACTCAGCTTCAGCGCGCGGCTGCAGGACCGTGTGAACCGGGTAGTCGAGGAGAGGCGCCTCTCGGAAGCAAATGTCTCGCCCGAGGTAGTCAGCATCGTGCGTACCAGGATTCCGATGAGGAATGTGAAGCTGACCGAGGAAGGCACCACGGGAGACTCAGCAATCACATCGACGATGCTGGGGTATTTCGTCGGTTTCGTCATCTACATGGCTGTGTTCATTTACGGATCCGTCGTGATGCAGGGCGTGCTCGAGGAAAAGCAGTCGCGCGTCGTCGAGGTGATGGTTTCATCCGTCCGACCGTTTGACCTTCTGATGGGGAAGGTGCTCGCAATCGGTGCTGTAGGATTGATCCAGATGGCGATCTGGGGGGCGATGGTTTTCGCGGCGGTGGCGGCAGGTGGTACCGTAGCCACGTTGTTTATGGATCCGGTCGAGATGGGGCTGACGGTGGATGCCTCGACGGAGGCCATGCTCGAGGCATCGGGCCTCGCACTTCCGGAGATCTCGTTCGGGGTGTTTATCCTCTTTCTGCTGTTTTTCCTCGGGGGCTACCTCTTCTATGCCAGCCTGTTTGCAGCCGTCGGATCCGCCGTCGAGCAGTCCCAGGATGCCCAGTCGTTACTGATACCCATTACCATTCCCATTATTGTAGCGTTCGTATTCATTTCCTTTCTGGTTGAGAATCCAGACGGTGCACTGGCTATCGTGCTGTCCCTGATTCCGTTGTTCTCGCCCATCCT
>CBFGXY010000242.1:0-3506 GCA_965652945.1 uncultured bacterium | reverse complement strand
ACATGCACATATTAACATGAAGAACGCCGATACTACGGCGCTCGATGTGGTTCTTACGGACTTCAGCCCGAAGACCGACTCCATCCTCGAAGACGTGCGATCGGGACTTTCGATGACGCCAAAGACGCTCCCGTCCAAGTATTTTTATGACGAGGAAGGGTCGCGTCTTTTCGACCGGATCACTGAACTAGATGCCTATTATCCCACGCGAAGCGAAGTGTCCATTATGACCGAGTGGGCAGACGAGATTTCCGCCAGGGTTGGGCCGAACGCTGTCGTGATCGAGTATGGAAGTGGCAGCAGTGCGAAGACGCGGATCTTGATGGATGCGCTCGAGTCACCGGCAGGCTACGTGCCGATCGACATATCGCGCGAGCATCTGATCGCGGCGGCACGCAGCATGAAGGCGGACTATCCCGACCTCGAGGTGCTTCCCGTATGCGCTGACTACTCACAACAGATTTCGCTTCCGAATACAAGCGGGGATGCAGGGTGCCGGCTCGTATTCTTTCCGGGCTCGACCATTGGAAACTTCGATCCCTCCGAGGCACAGGATTTTCTAAGACGCGTCGCCATAACGGCAGATGCTTTGTTGATTGGGATCGATCTTGTGAAGGAGGTGGATGTGATGGAAGCCGCCTACAACGATTCGGAAGGTGTTACCGCGGCGTTCAATTTGAATTTGCTGCGTCACATCAACAGCGAACTGGATGCAAACTTCGACCTCGATGCATTCCGACACCGCGCCGTCTTCAACCCTGATCATTCCCGGATCGAGATGCACCTTGTGAGTACGCGCGATCAGGATGTAGCTATCGGTGATCAGAGGTACTCATTTCAAAAGGATGAACCCATCATCACGGAGTACTCTTATAAATACACCGTCGAAGGTTTCTCGCGGATGGCCGCGGAATCGGGATTGAAGCTGGAGAAAGCGTGGTTCGATGCACGACGGTTCTTCAGCGTTCAACTTTATCGTGCCGAACGAGAGGCATGACGTCTCGATCAATCGAATCAGACTCAATCAAAGAATGACACATCCATGGCACGACGTGCCGACCGGGCCGGACGCTCCGAATACGTTCCACGCGATCGTGGAAATTCCGCAGGGCAGTAAAATCAAGTATGAACTGAATAAAGAAACGGGACTGCTATTCGTTGATCGCGTACTGTATTCGTCGGTCGTGTATCCTGCGAACTACGGCTTCATCCCTCAGACGCTGGGGGACGACAACGACCCGCTCGATGTGCTCGTACTGATGCAGGAAACGGTCGTCCCGCTGAGCATGCTCCGTGTGCGACCGATTGGGCTGATGAATATGGTGGACCAGGGCCAGATGGATGAGAAAATCATCTGTGTGCATCTGGACGACCCGGCATTCAACGGTTATAGCCACATCAGTCAGCTCCCTGAGCATCGACTTAGAGAGCTCAAAAGATTCTTCCAGGATTACAAAGTACTGGAAGACAAGGAGGTGACAGTCCATGACTTCCTTGGTCCCGAAGAGGCCCGAAAAGTAGTCGGAGAGTCGATGGAGCGTTACTGGGAGTACATGTCGCGCAAAAGAAGTGGCCGCCCGGAACCCGTGCCGTCAGAGGATCCTATGCCGAGTGTCCCTACTTCAGAGAGCCGGGCTCAATAATATCGTCTCCGTATCGGCTTCGAAGCTCATCTACTGCTTTAAGAAGATTCCGGCGCCGTTCGGGACTTGGTTCGAGCAAGGAAGCCTGATGCGCCGCAGCCGTAAGTCCCTCTGTCCGTACACCGACAAGTCGAACGGGTCGGCCGCGTACGGACAGTTTCCTTGCCGCAGGTAGAATGGCTTCAAACAGTGTCGCCGCCTCGTCGGTGGGCGGGATGGTCGCGGATCTTGTAAGCGTTTCAAAATCCGAATACCGCCACTTTAGTGTTACTCGCGTGGCGCTCTTCCCACGGGAGCGCAAGTTGGATGCCGTCTTTTCCGCGAGGCGTCGGATCGTCTTGTATACGACCTCGTGATCTGTAACATCCTCTCGGAAGGTCGTTTCATGTCCGATGGATTTCGGCTCCCGCAAGGGCGTGACGGCACGTTCGTCGCGGCCGCAGGCTCGCCGGTACATGCTCGTCCCGTGCTCACCGAAGATTCGCTCCAGATGTTCGGGTGATGCTCGCTGAATCTGTCCGAGGGTCTCGAGACCAAGATTGACCAGCTTGTCAGCGGTACGAGGTCCGATGCCGGGCAGTGCGCCAACGGGTAGAGGGGCGAGAAACTCCTTTTCTGATCCGTGAGAAACCGCGTACGTTCGCCAGCCGCGCCTTGCCTTCTCTGTGTCTTTCTTACCTCTGTTCGTAGCCATTTTGGCCATGAGCTTATTGGAGGCGAGTCCAAGCGTGATGGGAAGGCCGAGTTCGGAGAACACCCGTTGGCCGAAATCCTCGCACCACGTGGGAAGATCGCCGAAAAGCCGTTCGCATCCAGTGAGATCGAAATAGAACTCATCGATGGAGGCGCGCTCGACCACAGGAACTGCGTCCTGGATGTACCGGGTCACGCGTCGACTGTGGTCGCGATAGACCGAGAATCGTCCGGGCAGGAATGTGGCCTGAGGGCAAAGCCGCGATGCGGTGCGCAGAGGCATGCCGCTGTGAACGCCGAACTCACGCGTCTCATACGAACATGCGGAGACCACCCCTCTCGCATTTCTATGACCACCTACGATCACCGGCCTATCGTTGAGCGAGGGGTCGAGCAGCCTCTCAACCGACACAAAAAACGTGTCTAGGTCGGCGTGGACGATGTGACGAAGCGAAGGCCTTGCCATTGAAGTCGAACCGGTACGAGTGATGGCGCACGGAAGGCGTGCGTATCGTACGGGCTGACACGACCTCCGGTTCGGCGACGGTTCGTGATCTGATTACGAAAATCTCAGGATGATCCGAGGCAAGCGCGTCTTATGATTCCACGCTCGTGATTATTCGACGTCGTGGCCGAATAGATCGCGCTCTAATTCGTCTGCCGTCCACGCCGCCATTGCCAGAGATCGGCGAAGGAGGGATTCATGATCCATGCTACACTCCGCCTTCAGAACGATGTGGGCTTCCTCGCCCTGGTCTTCGATGCAGATCCGGCCAAGCACGGTCTCCGAATTAAGGGCGAGAAGCGTCCTTGGGGAGATCGCATGTGAGAACCGGCCGATACGACTGTGCATCCGAGCGGAACCGCCGGTCGACGCTTTTACATATACCACCTGCGTGCGCCCGGGCCTCGTCGCGATCTCAAATGCGTGCCAGCCTTCGGCAAGCGGTCTGTAAGCCGCCCGCAGTGCATCGGCCGCGTCTCTCAGGCGAGCGGCGTTTTGATGTTCACCTGAAGGACGATACGGGTGGAGACGAAGAGCAGCCGAAACGTTCATCATGCGATATGCGGGCGGGCCGCCGGCTTGTGAATATGACACCTTAATTTGTCAAATTGCACCTCTGGCTGGATCCACCAATTGCTCGCAGTTCGATGACGTCTCGCGTCTCT
>CBFGXY010000241.1:0-3508 GCA_965652945.1 uncultured bacterium | reverse complement strand
TATCCACGACGGCAACGTCGGGCTTGATCTTCTCGATAACGGTGAGAGCCTCGTCGGCCGATGATGCTTCGCCGGCGAACTCCATATCCATTTTGCTGGAGAGCGTATCGGCAAGGGCATCTCGGATGGCGGGGTGGTCATCGACGATGATGACGCGGATTTTTCTGGAAGAGACTTCCGATGGTACTCGGTGCGAGAGCGTACCGTTGTGGGTGTTCATGCTTAACAGGGCGATTCCGCCGGATCAGGTTGCAGAGGGCCTCCTCACGGTTACTGCGGATGGGCGGACGACCGGAACGGATGGAAAAGCAGCGGCGGCTTCGCCCGGTAATCTTACCCGGACGAAGCTCGGCCGCCCTGCCGATCGACTCACCGAAAAACATCCAGTGACTCCTTCAATGACTCCTGGGCTTAATGTACTGCCAGACCAGGGGGTCATGCGCCCAACATTCGGCAGAAGATTGACGGTACTTTTAGCGCATATGACACGGCGGGACAGCACCTCTGGCGCATGAAAGCGCATAAAGGCGCCGCGCCGCGGGCATACGGGGCACGGAACGAGGCCTACGGGAAGCGGAGAGTCAAAGGAGCGACAGTAGGCGCCGAGAACCAGACTGGGCGGGGCTTTATAAACCCGACATACGCGAACCTACCTCCCGTCACAGGACGTGCGGGAAGTACGAACGAGCCAACAGGCAGGAAAACGCCCACTAACTATTCCTCGATCCTCTCTGCGCCTCTCAACGTCTCTCCCTACCTCTGCGTTATAAACCACCCGTCATAGGACGTGCGGGAAGTACGAACGAGCCAACAGGCAGGAAAATGCCCACCAACTATTCCTCGATCCTCTCCGCGCCTCTGCGTCTCTCCCTACCTCTGCGTTAAAATCCAGACATACGCGAATTTACCTACCCTTACAGGACGTGCGGGAAGTTTGAACGAGCCAACAGGAAGGAAAATGCCGACCAACTATTCCTCGATCCTCTCTGCGCCTCTCAGCGTCTCTCCCTACCTCTGCGTTATAAACCAGACGGTCACCGGACGTGCGGGAATCATATACGAGCCGACAGGCAGGAAAATGCCGACCAACTATTCCTCGATCCTCTCTGCGCCTCTCAGCGTCTCTCCCTAAGTCTGCGTTATAAATCCCTCTTTCTGCGTGGCCTAATGGGGCTCATCCGCCGCCCTGCGCGTGCGTCCACTGAACGGCATACTGGAGCAGCTCCGCAACCGTGTCAAAACCAAGCTTCTCCTTCGCCCGACGACGATATGTCTCCACCGTCTTGCGACTCAAACTCAACCGGTCCGTGATCTCTTCAACACTGTGGCCCTGGCCAAGCATCTGGAAAACCGACATCTCCCGATCCGTTAACTCATCGATCGCGAATCCGGGCGACGCTGAGCGACCAACCGCCACCTTGCTCAGAATGCGCGACGCCATCTGGCGGCTCAGGTAGATCTCCCCGCGCATGACCGTCCGTATGGCATCGACCACAACCTGTGTCGACTCGCTCTTCATAAGGTAACTCGCGGCACCGGCCCGAATCGCACGTTCAGCGTAGACGCTCTCATCATACATCGAGAACACCACCACCTGAACCTCAGGATACTGGATCCGAATATTCTGGACCAGATCCAATCCATGGCCATCCTTGAGCGATATATCCACGATCGCGACATCCGGCTCATTCTTCTCTATGACCTTGAATGCATCGTAGCCCGAGTCGACCTCGCCGATCACTTCCATGTCCATCTTCGTGCTGATCGTATCCTTGATCGCATCCCGAATGGCCGGGTGATCGTCGACGACGAGAACGCGAATCTTATCACCGCCCCGCCGTTCGGTGCTCGTCCGCTCCCGAATCGAATCAATCGAACTCATTACACTCCTCTTATTTTACAGATGTACGCAGATGTCATTGATCATTGGATTAATCCAGGAGGCGCATCCTCGTCTGGAGTTTAGAGACTATTGGATTGTCACCTCGGAAATAATCCCTGAGCCGAATTTACCGGCTCCCAGCGGTCATATCAGGTTTATCGGCTGCATCAAATTGAATCTTAATTAATGAGCCCGACTAATCGTATCCATCCATCGAGCACCGGCGCCACCTCCAACCGCCGGCCATCATGATGCCAATCGCATCATTATCTGCGGCATCATGTAGCCGCCGCGACCGGTAATCGGCACCTGATCACCGTGCCTCCATTCTCTCCTCCTTCAATATCGAGCGTCGCTCCAATCGACACAGCTCGATACCTCATACTGTCTATACCAATCGAGGACCTTCCTCCAGAATCGGAGTCGAAGCCGATCCCGTCGTCCTCCACCTCCAGAATCAAATCGTCGTTATTGAAACCAAGATATATCTGAATATGCGCCGGACTCGCATGCTTGAGGGCGTTGTTCACCGCTTCCTGTGCAATCCGGAAAAGGTGCAACTTCGTCTCCCGATCGTCCACATCTGCGCCCTGTTCGTGCACAAACTCGCACTTGATATCAGGTAGGACGTCGATGTTGTGCGCCAGTTCGGACAGCGTCGCCGACAGACCCTCGTGATACAGCTGCGCCGGAGTCAATCCACGGTAGATATCGCGAATGTGACGCGCCGCCTCAACCGCGAAAGTAGAGATCTTGCCCGCTGTGTCGCTGTTGGCATGTTCCTCTTCGGTCAAACGATCGGACAGGTTCTGGCTTAGCATCCGGATCCCCGTCAACAGCTGCCCGACGCCGTCGTGCAGATCCCGACCGATTTTCTGCTGCTGCTCTTCCAGCGCTCCGACGATACGGCGTTCCATCTCCACACGCTGGGTCACATCGATACAGCTCCACCAGATTCGAGTGAGCTTTCCTCGTTCGAGCGTCCCCACGACGTTTATCATAAGGAACTTCACATCGTCCTCCCCTCGCCGAAGCGACACCTCCTTGTTTTTCAACCGATATCCCGACTGAATGAACTCATCCAGAAGTGCTCTTTTGATATCGGGAAAAACCTCGGAGATTCTTTTTCCTTCGATCTGGGATCGATCCCGGCCGAGGAGTTCGACCATGACGCCGTTACATTCCGCGACGTATCCAAAATCGGTGATATGACGTCGCTGCAATCTGATATTGGCCTCGCGCGACACGGGCCGGTCGAGATCAACCCGGAAAATGCCCTCGGTGATTGTCTCGACGAACGTTCGATAACCCTCCTCCGCAAGCCGTGCTTCCGTCACATCCCGCATGACCGTGAGGCTTAGCGGCCTGCCTTCGTATTTCATGGGCACGGAAGCTGATTCCACGATGCGCTCCTCACCATCGAAGCGAATCATCTCGTGTTCCATAGGCTCGGGCGTTCCACCGCGGTCGAGCACGCGACTTCTCTCCTCGAGTATGTGAAAGAGCTCGGCCGACACGAAGTCGAAAAGCGATGCCCCGATCAGGTCGTCTCTCGTCGTGGCTCCAAGCACGCGCACCGCCGCCGAGTTCACGTAGCGAATCTCTCCATCGCCGCTCAACAGGACG
>CBFGXY010000240.1:0-3534 GCA_965652945.1 uncultured bacterium | reverse complement strand
AACCTGACCACGATCGCCCGCAAGTACAGCGTTTCGGTTAGTCAGATCAGGAGCTGGAATAACCTGCGGTCGAATACGATCCACGCGGGTCAGCGCCTCACGATGTACACGTCGAGTGATGCCCCCGCGGCTCCCGCCACCGTAACGCACGTGGTGCGGCGCGGAGACACATTGAGCGGGCTTGCATCTCGGTACGGCGTTTCCGTAGCTAATATCCGGGCGTGGAACAACCTCCGGTCCAACAATATCCGGGTCAACCAGAGGCTCACCATCCACCCTCGGAACTCGGCCCCCATCACACACCGGGTCGTTCGAGGCGATACACTGATTGGACTGGCTCAGCAGTACGGAGTATCCGTCAGCCAGATCAGATCGCTCAATAATCTGCGATCCAATACGATCCGGGTCGGCCAGAATCTCAAGATCAGTTCGTAAGACACGAACTTGTTTCGGTCCTCTTTCTGACAACAAAAGGCATGGCAGACGCCATGCCTTTTTGTTTGTATGGAAATGATCTTGGATACCGCTACTCAGCCTGCAGCCATACGATTAACAGGCCGAACCAGGCGAGTGCAACACCGATAATCAGTGCCGATAGAAAGACGCGGAACGGTAAGTCTCCGATAGATTTCTCGCGACGCTGCTGCATTATCCGTCGCACGCCATCCGCCGCAATCAGCGTGACCACAACTGCGAGAATCAATAGGCGGTCGACGTTCAAATACACTTATCCGAACGAGGCCTTGACGTAATCGCGCCTCATCTTTGCAATTGATTGGATGGATATTCCAACCGGACAAACGGCCTCACATTCGCCGTGGTTCGAGCAGTCTCCGAAACCTTCCGCATTCATCTGATCAACCATCGCTTTAACGCGTCGGTTGCGCTCGGGCTCGCCCTGCGGCAGGAGGTTCAGGTGAGCGATCTTGGCGGCGGTAAAAAGGGATGCCGATGCATTCGGACATGCGGCCACGCAAGCTCCACATCCGATGCAAGTCGCGTAGTCGAATGCTTCGTCGGAAGCCTCTTTGGCGATGGGAATTGCATTCGCGTCCGGAGTTCCGCCTGTGTTGACCGACACGTATCCGCCGGCCTCGATTATTCGGTCAAGGGCTCCACGATCCACCACGAGATCCCGAATCAACGGAAAGCCGGTGGCACGCCATGGCTCGATGGTAATCGTATCCCCATTCTTATAATAGCGCATATGGAGCTGGCAGGTCGCGGTGCGCAAGTTCGGGCCGTGAGCCTGCCCGTCTATCACCACGCCGCACGCCCCGCAGATTCCTTCACGACAGTCGTGGTCAAATTCGACCGGCTCCTCCCCGGTTTTGATCAACTGCTCGTTCAGCACATCGAGCAGTTCCAGGAAAGACATATTGGGATCTGCATTATCGACCGTGTAGGTCTCAAACCGTCCCTGCGCGCTGGGGCCTTTTTGGCGCCATACGCGCAGATGGATCGTCATTTGTTTATTCGCCATGACATCATCTATCGACTGATTCGCTGATTGCTACTCGGGCGCGATCTATTTATAGCTCCGCGTGGTAAGCTCGACGTTTTCAAACGTCAATTCTTCCTTGTACATACGGGGTTTGGACAGGTCGCCGGTGTATTCCCAGGCGCCCACAAAGGAAAACTCTTCATCGTTGCGAAGCGCCTCACCTTCCTTCGTCTGGTATTCCTCACGGAAGTGACCACCACACGATTCCTCCCTCTGGAGAGCATCGTAGGCCATGAGTTCTCCCAGCTCCATGTAATCCGCCACCCGGCCTGCGAACTCGAGGTTTTTATTATAGGTGGCATTCTCTCCAGGAACGTTGAGGTTTTGCCAGAACTCATCGCGCAGCGCCCTTATTTCGTCCACTGCTTCGGTCAGTCCCTCCCTGGTTCTGGCCATTCCGACCTTGTCCCACATGATCGCGCCCAGTTCGCGATGGAACTCGGTAACCGTTTTCTCGCCTTTGATATTCAACAGGCGCTGAGTGAAGTCGACTGATGCTTGCTCTGCTTCCGCGAATGCATCGTGGTTTTCATCGCCTTCACCCGGACCCGCTTCCGCGAGATAGTTGCCCAGCGTATAAGGAATCACGAAATAACCGTCGGCGAGCCCCTGCATCAATGCACTGGCACCGAGCCGGTTGGCACCGTGATCCGAAAAGTTTGCCTCGCCCAGGACGAACAGGCCCGGAATGGTACTCATGAGCTCGTAATCCACCCACAGCCCGCCCATCGTATAGTGTACCGCCGGATAAATCAGCATGGGCACCTTATAGGGATTCTGGCCGGTGATCTGCTCATACATGTCGAACAGGTTACCGTACCGCGCGGCAACTCCTTCGATGCCGATACGGTCGATCGCGTCCCGGAAATCCAGATACACGGCCCGCTCGGTTGGTCCTACACCTTTCCCATCATCACAGACCTGCTTCGCATTTCGAGAGGCAACGTCTCGTGGCACGAGATTTCCGAAGCTGGGATACCTCCGCTCCAGATAATAATCCCGGTCAGCCTCTGGTATATCCTGAGGAGGTCTCGTGTCATCGGGATTCTTTGGCACCCATACCCTTCCATCGTTGCGCAAGCTTTCACTCATCAGGGTGAGCTTGGACTGGTAGTCGCCCGAAACAGGTATACACGTCGGGTGGATCTGTGTGAAGGCCGGGTTGGCAAAGAGAGCACCCCGTTTGTGACTTCGCCAGATGGCGGTCGCGTTCGAGTTCTTCGCGTTCGTCGACAGGTAGTAGGCATTTCCATAACCGCCCGTGCACAGCAGGACGGCGTCTCCTTCGTGCCGCTCGAACTCGCCGGTAACGAGATTTCGAACGATGATTCCACGGGCGCGGCCATTGACCACCACCAGATCCAGCATCTCACGGCGCGGGAGCATCCGGACCTTACCCTGACTGACCTGCCGGCTCATCGCCTGATACGCCCCGAGCAGCAACTGCTGTCCGGTCTGACCCCGGGCATAAAAGGTGCGGGATACCTGCGCCCCTCCAAACGACCGGTTGTCCAGAAGGCCTCCATATTCTCGTGCGAACGGAACGCCCTGCGCTACTGCCTGGTCAATGATGTTGTTGCTCACCTGAGCCAGCCGATACACGTTGCCCTCACGTGCGCGGTAGTCGCCTCCTTTGATTGTGTCGTGGAACAGCCTCCAGATCGTGTCGCCGTCGTTCGGATAGTTCTTTGCGGCATTAATACCGCCCTGCGCCGCAATGCTGTGCGCCCTGCGTGCGGAATCCTGGATGCAGAACGCCGTGACATTGTAGCCCAATTCGGCCAGCGTGGAGGCAGCCGAGGCACCGGCGAGGCCGGTCCCAACTACCAGAATGTGGAATTTCCGCTTGTTCGCCGGGTTGACCAGCTTGATGCCATGTTTATAAAGGTCCCATTTCTCGTTTAGCGGCCCCGAGGGGACTTTCGAATCGAGTATCATGTGGACAGCCGAACCAGTCTGTGAAACATTTGATAGTGCATCGCGCTGGTCATCTTCGTGTTCGTCCACATGATGGGCAACCTGTCCTACTT
>CBFGXY010000239.1:0-3557 GCA_965652945.1 uncultured bacterium | reverse complement strand
TCAAGATCGGTAATCACAATACCGGGTGGGCACAGATTGGATAAGTCAAATCGAAATCAACCCAATAGCTACGGCAGGTACAGAGGTAGAAGAAGCACATGAGGCGTACCTTCGGGGTCGATACCTCTTCAGCCGCCGAACCAGATCGGATCTGCGGGAGAGTCTCGCGCTCTTCCGCCAGGCCATACAGGCGGATCCCAGCTTTGCACTTGCCCACGCATCGATGGCTGAGGTCTACTCCCTGCTTACACTCTACGATGGCGTCGATCCGCACGAGGCCTTTCCCCGCGCGCGGGCGGCGGCCGGGTGGGCGTTGGATTTCGATCCATCACTTGCCGAGGCATATGTACCACTCGCCACCACGACGTGGGTCTACGGCAGGGATCCTGCGGAGGCGGAATCTCTTTTCCGGCGCGCTCTGGACCTCAAGCCAAATTTAGTGACGGCGCACCACGGTCTTGGGCAGTTACTGGCTATGTCGGGGAATCTGGATGACGGACTGCGCCATCTGAATCGAGCGCGGGAGCTCGACCCGCTCTCATCGGTCATCGCCGTCGACGCCGGCTCTGCCTATCTCTTTAACGGGAAACTGGACGAAGCACTGAGCAGATACGAAGCCGTGGCCGATATCGACCGAGACTTCGCTCTGGTTCATGTATTTACGGGAATCGCCCATGAGGCTGCGGGGAGAGCGAAAGAGGCTATTGCCGCTTATGAAAGGGCGATTGAGACAGGCGGACGCTCGCCGATCTGGCTCGCGAATCTCGGCCATGCCTACGGATCAGTTGGCCGCATTGAGGATGCCCGGGCTATTTTGAACGAGCTCGAACAAATTGCAGAAGACCGGTACGTCTCACCCTTCGGACTTCTACTCATCCATGAGGGGCTCGGTGATCGCGAGAAGGCGCTTGAACAGCTTGGAGTTGCGATAGCATCAGGCGATCCTTTGACCATATATCTGTCCTCTGACCCTCGCCTGGAGGATCTCCGTGCCGACGCGCGTTATGAGGAGGTTCTCGCGAATCCTCCCGGAGGTTAGTATGAGAGGCGGAAATGTTTTGACACGGTAGTTCGAGCCATTAAAAAAGCCCCGACGATCCGCAATCGCCGGGGCTTTGTAATTCACTGCAGAGTGCTTCAGGCTCCTACACGCCCGAATCCGTCGCCGCGCATGCCCGAGGGCACCTCCTCTTTCTCGCCATCCGTACCGAGAGCGGCCTGCAGTTCTGCAAGCTCCTTCTTCGATCCGACAACGATGTCGCGGAACTGGCGCTGACCCGTTCCGGCCGGGATGAGGTGACCTACGATCACGTTCTCCTTCAGGCCGTAGAGCGGATCCGTCTTGCCATGGATGGCTGCGTCGGTGAGCACCTTCGTCGTTTCCTGGAAGGAGGCCGCCGAGATGAACGACTCCGTAGCAAGCGCAGCCTGGGTGATACCCAGCAGGATCGGTTTTGCAACCGCCGGCTGTGCCTCACGCACCTGGATCTGCTCCTGGTCGTTCCGCTTGAGCTCGGAATTGAGTTCACGCAGACGTCTACGGTCGATCGTGTCGCCGATAGGCAGACCGGAATCCCCCGCATCGGTAATCACGAAGCTGTCAAACAGGTCGTCGTTCAGCTGCTCGAGGTAGAAGCGGTCAACCGTGTCATCCTCCAGCAGGATCGTATCGCCCGGATCCGTTACACGCACCTTCTGCATCATCTGGCGAACGATCACTTCGATATGTTTATCGTTGATCGTCACACCCTGCAGACGGTAAACCTCCTGGATCTCGTTGGTGAGATACTCCTGAACGGCACGCGGGCCTTTGATAGCCAGGATATCCTGCGGAGAAATCTGACCGTCGGAGAGCGCTTCACCAGCCCGCACGAAGTCGTGCTCGTGTACAAGCAAGTGCTTCGAAAGAGAGACCATGTAGGTATGTTCTTCCGAGTTGTCACGCGCGGTGACGATCACTTCCTGCGAACCTCGCTTGCGGCCACCGAACGAAACGATACCGTCGATCTCGGTTACCACCGCGGGATCCGTGGGCGTACGAGCCTCGAAGAGTTCCGTGATACGTGGCAGACCGCCCGTAATATCACGCGTCTTCGCAGACTGACGAGGAATCTTGACCAGTACCTGGCCGGCCTGGACAAGGTCGCCCGCATCCACCTGGATGCGCCCGCGAACCGGCACCGTGACCTCTCGGGTCGAGCCGTCCTCGCCTTCAACCAGCAAGGCAGGTGTCAGAGAGCGCTCACGGCTCTCCGTGATTACTTTCTCCTTATAGCCGGTCTGCTCGTCCGATTCCTCACGGAAGGTCGTCCCTTCGATAATATCCTGGAACCGGATGGTACCGGCGGTCTCTGACAGGATCACCGAGTTGTACGGGTCCCACGTGGCCAGCACCGAGCCTCGTTCCACGTCAGCGCCGTCCTCAACGAGGATCTCCGCTCCATACGGCACCACGTTCGTCATCAGGATCCGGCTGTCTTCCGTCGGATCGACGACGCGGATCTCACCCTGACGCGACAATACGACGTCGCGAGTGTTCTCGCCGTCATCGAACGTGACCGTGCGTAGGTTGTGGAACTCAACCTTTCCGGCAAACTTGGCGGTCATCGTGCTCTCGGCCGAGATGCGGCTTGCCGTACCACCGATGTGGAAGGTCCGGAGCGTCAGGTGCGTACCCGGCTCACCGATCGACTGTGCGGCAACAACGCCAACGGCTTCGCCCGGCTCAACCATGCGGCCCGTGCCGAGGTTACGGCCGTAGCACAGCGCGCAGACCCCGCGGCGTGCCTCGCACGTCAGCGCCGAACGAATCTCGACCTCTTCGAGAGACGTTTCGGTAATCGCCTGCGCCTTTGCCTCGTCGATGAGCTCATTGGCCCGGACCAGGATGTCTCCCGTATGCGGATCGCGCACATCGTGCAGCGATACACGGCCCAGAATTCGGTCCGAGAGCGGCTCGACGATGTCCTCGTTGTCTTTGAGAGCGGCCGCTTTGATTCCACGCAGCGTCCCGCAATCCTCCTGAACGACGGTCACGTCCTGTGCTACGTCAACCAAACGACGCGTCAGGTATCCGGCGTCTGCCGTCTTGAGTGCCGTGTCTGCCAGACCTTTACGAGCACCGTGAGTCGAAATAAAATATTCCAGGACGGACAGGCCTTCCTTGAAGTTCGACACGATCGGGTTCTCGATGATCTCTCCGGCAGATCCAACGAGACTCTTCTGGGGCTTGGCCATCAGACCACGCATTCCGCCGAGCTGACGAATCTGCTCCTTTGATCCTCGAGCGCCCGAATCCGCCATCATGTAAATGGCATTGAAGCCCTCATTATCATTCTTGAGCGACTCGAAGAGCACTTCAGACACACGGTTGTTGGTGCGCGTCCAGATGTCAATTACCTGGTTATAGCGCTCGTTGTCCGTGATGAAACCCATCTCGTAGTTGCCATGGGCTCGCTCGACATCTTTGTTGGCCTCGTTGATCAGGACCTCTTTCGCCTCCGGAATCACAATATCGGAGAGCGAGAATGTGAGCCCTGCCGTCGTAGACCGCATCT
>CBFGXY010000238.1:0-3561 GCA_965652945.1 uncultured bacterium | reverse complement strand
CCCATCATTGAACTCTGTGTACACGAATGCGAGTCTCCATTATCATTGTCACCTGGAACGCACTTCCTCTCATACAGAAGTGTCTTCCATCGGTTGTAGCCAGTACATATTCGAATCTTGAAATCATCATTGCCGACAATGCATCAACGGACGAAACGGCCGAGTGGATCGAATCTCGCTACCCGAATATCCGCATCGTCAGGCATCCGGAAAACTGGGCCTTCGCAAAGGGTAACAACGAAGCGGTGCCCCACGCGACGGGCGATATTGTGTTATTTCTGAACAATGATGTAGAAGTAACGCCTGACTGGCTGGAGCCGATTGTTCGCGTTTTCGAAGAGAATCCGGATGTTGCGGTCGTCCAGCCGAAGCTGCTCCAATATACCGACCGCGGCCGATTCGAATATGCAGGAGCGTCGGGCGGATTTCTCGACCGCTACGGATATCCGTTTACGAGAGGCAGAATCTTCTTCGAGCTGGAAGCGGACAACGGACAGTACGATGATTCCCGCGACATTTTCTGGGCAAGCGGTGCGGCGATGGCGGTTCGAAAGTCGGCGCTCGATGAGGTGGGGATGTTTGATGAGCACTTCGTGATGCACATGGAGGAAATCGATCTGTGCTGGCGCATGCAGGCAAATCGGTACCGGATCCGCGTTGAGCCGGCCTCGCATGTGTATCATATCGGAGGGGCGTCTCTTCCTACAGGAGATTCGCGGAAGACATATTACAACTTTCGTAACAGCCTGCTCATGCTCTACAAAAACCTTACTCCAGGAAACTGGATCCGGGTTTTTCCACAGCGGGCACTGCTCGACGGCCTTGCAATGCTTCGTGCGCTTGTTACGGGGAGATTTTCAGAGCTACGCGCCATTATTCGCGCCCTCTATGATGCCCATCGGATGCGTGAGCTCTACGACGAGGTACGCCCCGTTCACCAGACCGTTTTACCGACGTATAAAGGAAGCATCGTTCTCGATTATTTTCTCCGGCGGCGTAAGACTTTCGCGAGTCTTCCGGCTCACAAGTTCGAAGACACCGACCCTGCTCTTGTGCGCTGAGCTGTCGGTCGGCTCAAGGCCATCACAACGCCCAGCAGGACGAGTACCATTCCGATTAGAGCAGGCCAGGCGGGAGCCTCTCCAAACAAAACATACGCCCCGATCGACGCTACAATCGGTTCAGCCAAGGTTAGAATTCCAAGGATCACGGCCGGTACATACTTCACGGCGTAATTAAACGCTCCGTGCCCCAGGATCTGGGGAATGAGTGCCATCAATAGACACAGGGTGTAGAATCCGGGTGAATAGCCAAAGAGCGAATCCCCGCGCAGTGAAGCAATTGCGAGTGTGGTCAGGGAGGCCACGAAGTACACCGGAAAAACGTAGCCAAGCCACGTAGCATGCTGCCGAACTGAGCGTCCGATGAGAAGGTATATGCTGACCAGGAAGGCAGCGGCCAGAGCCAGACCGTTGCCCAGGACGGGATTGGCACCCGCGCCCGGATCTGAGGAAAGCGAATCTCCCGCAGCGATGAGTCCGGATCCGACCACCGCGATGGCGATCGCGAGAATTGTTTGCCGCTTCAACCGTTCGCCCAGCACCACGAAGCCGAGGATTGCCAGAAATACGGGACTTGTGGTCACAAGGACGGTGGAGCTCGCCACCGACGTAAGATACAGCGACTCGATCCACGTCGCGAAATGCAAGCCCAGGGCAATGCCCGATACGACAATTAGGCCATGCTCGCGAGTGGAAAACGACCGAACTTGAGCCGGTACGGACTTGATACTGAACGGTGCCAGTATCAAAACCGCGAAGACGAGACGCCACGATGCGACGGCGAGCGGTGAGCCTTCCTGCGCAAATCGCACCAGTATGGCGCTCGATGCAATGCTGATTACGCCGACTGCAAGGACCGCGTAGATATGCCGCGGACGCTGCTCCGGTACGACGCCCGCGGCGCTCATTACCTCAGACGATCCATTGAACGCACTAGCGCGATATCCCGAGAAATCCCCTGTCGCGCAAGAAACAGGAGAACGTAGGCAAGCACCGGAATTATCATAGCCGCGACCTTGCCTGCGCTTGTCGCACCGTCTCGTGCGAAATGAAGATCACCGGCGGCATACATCGCACCATATAAGAGCACCATGAACGCTACAACCGCGTACTGGAGAATTTCGACATAACGCTTCTGGCGTTGTCGGTTGCCGTACAAAAATATCGTGGCGACGATTCCGACGGCCAGGATGACGGCGAGACCGAGCACGACTGGTGTGAACCAGCCAAAATCCGCGGCAGCGGGGCTGGTCCAGGGTAAATCAAAAAACAAAAGCGAAAGCATCAGTACGGCCGCCAGGGCCAGATAAACCGACTGGATGCGCTGAATCATGATCGGATAGGAATGGCAATTAAGTCAGACGTGCTTCAATTTTTTCGCACAGGTAATCAGTGAACTGCGTCGTGGTGGCTGTTCCGTGCTGATCGCCTGTCATGAACTTCCTTTCGGCATAAACATCCACGAGCGCGTCGCGGATCGCATCGGCTGCGCGAAACTCGCCGAGATGGCGAAGCATCGCTTCCGCCGACCGAATTAGAGCAGTTGGATTGGCTTTTTGCTGCCCGGCAATGTCCGGAGCGCTCCCATGCACCGCTTCAAAGACGGCGAACTCATCTCCAATATTGGATCCCGGGACGACACCGATGCCACCGACGAGTCCGGCGGCCAGGTCGCTCAATATGTCGCCAAAGAGGTTGGTGGTGACGATGCAGTCGTACTCATGCGGATTGATAACCAGTTGCATGCACATATTGTCGATGATCCGGTCGTTGAATTCGATATCCGGATAATCCTTCGCCATCGCGCGCCCGACTTCCAGAAACAATCCTGACGACATCTTCAGGATATTGGCCTTATGAACCAGCGTGACCTTCTTGTGACCATGCTTTCGCGCATACTCAAAGCAGAACCGCAATATGCGCTCGGATCCTCGGCGGGTGATCCGGGCGATGGAATCCGCAATCTGCAGGCGTTCATCGAAGTTTTCGATTCCCGCATATAGACCTTCGGTGTTCTCGCGGAAGATCGTCAGATCAACGTTTGAAAAATGTTCAGAAACCCCAGGGAGAGATATGCAGGGTCGCACATTGGTGTACAGATCCAGCTTCTGACGCAGCTCGACGTTTACACTTTTGAAGCCCTCTCCCACCGGCGTCGTGATAGGTCCCTTGAGCGCTACACCGTTGCTTTTGATGGAATCGATGACCGAAGACGGTAAGGGCACACCGACCTCTTTGAGCGCTTCCGCCCCGACGAGCTCCTGTCTATCCCATTCAATTTTCACCCCGGTGGCATCAATAACCTGCACGGTTGCCGCAGTGACCTCTGGGCCGATACCATCACCTGGGATGAGCGTCGCTCTATGAGTCGCCATAAAGATATTTTCCTCGAAACCAGTTAAATCAACTTCAAAATGTACTCTGCGGAGCCGCTTCCTACACCGCATCAAGGTAAATGTCCCCTGCCGTTCGTCACTGAAAATGCGGATGAATTCCGCAT
>CBFGXY010000237.1:0-3574 GCA_965652945.1 uncultured bacterium | reverse complement strand
GGTCGGTGTGATGGGACTGGTGCTGGTTGTTTGGGATGTCTTTCGCAACAACGATCGGGCAATTCCATGGGTGGCGGCCGCTGCGCTCGGCGTGGCGATGGTGTGGGAGATCATGCGCTTGACGGCCGAGCCCTCGATGGTGTTCTACGACCAGATCCGGGTGGGCGGATTTGCGTCGTTTATCAACGTCGTCATCCTCGGTAGTGGGCTTCTCAGCGTTATTCTGGCCGTACCCTATTTTGAACGTCTGGATCGGCAGCATGGCGAGAGTTATGCCCTCGTACTGTTCGCCACAGTTGGAATGATCGCGCTGGCTACCTCCAACAGTCTCATCATGATTTTTGTTGGACTCGAAACGATGTCCATCAGCCTTTACATCATGACGGGAATGGTGAGGGACAACGAGGGCGCAATCGAAGCTGCACTCAAATATTTCCTTCTGGGCGCTTTCGCCACCGGGTTCCTCCTGTATGGAATCGCCCTCCTGTACGGCGCCACTGGTACCATTTATCTGACCGAGGCTGCCGCAGGGTTGGCCGCGAGTGGAAGCTACGTACTGTTCTGGGGAGGTATCGGGCTGCTCCTGGTCGGCTTCCTTTTCAAAGTCGGCGCGGCTCCGTTCCATATGTGGACGCCCGACGTCTATCAGGCGGCTCCGACGCCGCTCACCGCGTTTATGTCGACCGCTTCGAAAGCGTCCGCGTTTGCGGCGCTCGTGTTGGTGCTGTATCAAAGTCTTGGTCAGGTAGCCGGAATGGATTGGGGAATGATCCTGGCCATCGTGGCCGTCGTCACAATGGTCGTCGGCAACATTCTTGCGATCGTTCAAAAGAACGTGAAGCGAATCCTGGCTTATTCCTCGATTGCGCACGCGGGATACGTGCTGGTCGGCCTCGCGGCCGGTACTGAAGCAGCCTACTCGGGCGTGATGTACTACCTGCTCGTTTATTCCGTAATGAATATCGGAGCCTTCGGCGTCATCTCGCTCCTTGAATGGGATGATGCCCAGGGACGGGAGCAAACGCTTGATTCGCTGGCAGGCATCGGGTATCGCAAACCTTTGCTGGGCGTCGGCAACATTCTTGCGATCGTTCAAAAGAACGTGAAGCGAATCCTGGCTTATTCCTCGATTGCGCACGCGGGATACGTGCTGGTCGGCCTCGCGGCCGGTACTGAAGCAGCCTACTCGGGCGTGATGTACTACCTGCTCGTTTATTCCGTAATGAATATCGGAGCCTTCGGCGTCATCTCGCTCCTTGAATGGGATGATGCCCAGGGACGGGAGCAAACGCTTGATTCGCTGGCAGGCATCGGGTATCGCAAACCTTTGCTGGGCGTCGGAATGGGCGTGTTCATGTTCAGCCTGATTGGATTCCCGCCCCTTGGCGGATTCATCGGGAAATACGCCGTTTTCGCGCCCGCTATCGATGCGGGATACACCTGGCTTGCACTGATCGGGGTACTTACCAGTGCCGCTTCCGCATCGTACTACCTGCGTATCCTCTACGTTTTCTGGATGAAAAGTCCCGACGACGTTCCGGAGGCGGAGAATGCCCGCTCGATGGAATTCCCGGTTGGTGTTGGAACGGGAGCGGTGATTGTGCTCTGCACCGTGCTGCTGATTGTGCTCGGTGTCGCGCCCGGACTGCTCGAGCTCACGAGCTCCTATTTCCCGGTGTTAGAAGTTCTGGCAGTCAATCCATAATCACGCGTTTGATCCGTGACCACGACCTATGTCAATTAGGGACCTCATCACGGATCTGATTCCCCATGCACCCCGGCATGGACTCTACGTCGGCACCTTCATCCCAGCCGACAAGCTGGCTGCGGCCATTCAGGATTATGCGCCGGGGACCTCACCGAATAGCGTCGTAGCACTGTACGATGCGACCCTGCTCGGAAATGCACGTGACGGCGCGTTATTTCTGGAGGATCGGATCATATATGAGAACAACGATCTGCAGGGTGCCCACACGGTTCTCTACCGGGACATTGTGGGCGTTCGAGTGAAGAGTCGCATCCTGGGCGGCAGAAATTTGCTGCTTGACGTCAACCGGGGGAGAGCGACGATTGAAGAGACGATCGACTTTTCGGCCCGCCCCAAGGCAGCCCGCTACGTGCAGCGGTTCCTCTCGGAAATGGTAACGAGAGATCTCAACGCCCCGGCCGAGCCATTATCCCGAATGGACCAGATCAGACGGCGGCTTCAGGAATTGGAAAAGGATGGGCTGCTGACGTCGCAAGAGATCGATGAGATGCTCGCCCTGCTCCAGAGAGAGCGTCTGTAACGGGCAGGCAACGCTCTAAAACATAAGTTGCCGCTGCTGGTATTATGGGCCCCGATTTCATCGGGGATCACCCATGTTTAACGAATTCTCACAGGAGACACGATATGGCTCACAAGCTTCCGGATCTGCCGTATGCACATGATGCACTGGAACCGACCATCGATGCTAAGACGATGGAAATCCATCACGGAAAGCATCATCAGGGATACGTCAATAATCTGAACAAGGCACTTGAAGGAAAGTCGGACCTCGAAGCAAAGTCCGTGGAAGATCTGCTCCGGGGGATTGACCAGGTCCCTGAAGAGATTCGCACGGCAGTCCGCAACAATGGCGGAGGCCACGCCAATCACTCCTTGTTCTGGTCCATCATGAGTCCTAACGGTGGGGGAGAGCCCGGGGGCCGCCTTGGAGAGGCAATCAACTCCGCATTTGGATCCTTCGACGAGTTCAAGAAGAAGTTCAACGCCGCGGGTGGCGGTCAATTCGGTAGTGGATGGGCATGGCTCGTGGTAGACGATCGTGGAGAGCTGCAGGTCTACGGTTTGCCAAACCAGGATAGCCCGTACATGCAGGGGCATACCCCAATTCTGGGCGTAGACGTCTGGGAACACGCCTATTACCTCAACTACCAGAACCGCCGTCCCGAGTATCTCGAGAATTGGTGGAAGGTGGTTGACTGGTCGAAAGTTGAGGAAAACTTCAATGCGGCAAAAGGGTAATTAATCTGCACACGCAGACAAAGTTAGGGCGATATTCATAGCATGAATATCGCCTTTTTTTATTTTAGAAAACCTTGTGCGCGCTCTCGGCACCTTACAGTTACCCCGCGAACGCGAGATCCGCGGTGCCGTCCTCATCCAATTCGGCTGTACTCTCGCTCGCCAGGGAGTCCCTGACCCCGGGCAAAATTAGAATACGACTATGCAAGTAGTTCTGACGATAGCATACGTGTTTCATGTAGTTTGCTTCCTGTTACTACTGTATAGGTTGATCGTAGGACCTACGCTTGCGGATCGCGTCGTTGCCGTAGATCTGCTCGCCTACATCAGCATCGGATTTGCCATCGTGCATTCCATCGCGTCGGGACAGGCCGTTTATCTCGAAGTAGCCCTGGTGGTAGGATTGATCGCGTTTTTAAGTACGGTCGTCTTCGCACGATACATCGAGCGAGTTTACGGCATGGAGGGCGAGGATTGATATGATTCCGATCTTGATATCCTTCTTTGTGCTGGTCGGTACCTTCTTTATTTTCGTTGCCGCATTTGGGGTCGTTCGAATGCCCGACC